>CANGEH010000097.1 GCA_947452665.1 Caulobacteraceae bacterium | reverse complement strand
CTTGGCCTGCAAGACCACCCGCCGACGCCCTATCTTTTTACGTCCAAGCAAACCCAGGCAAGGGCCCGCGCCCTGATCGCAAATCTGGACACGCCCGTGCTGGCCATGGGCCCTGCCGCCAACTGGATGGGCAAGGCCTGGCCAAGCGAGCGGTTTGCCAAGGTCGCTCAGGCCCTGCTTGGCCCCGATGGCCCCATGCCGACCGGGCGGTTATTGATCCTGGGCGGACCAGGCGATGAGGCCGCGAGTTTGGCCCTGCGCGGCGCCTTGCCGCCCGATCGCTGGATCGATCTGACGGGCAAGGTCGACCTTTTGACCGTCTATGCGGCCCTAAAATACGCAAGACTGTTTGTCGGCAATGATTCTGGTCTGATGCATTTGGCGGCGGCCGCAGGCGCGCCAACGCTCGGCCTGTTTGGCCCATCCGATGACCGGCTCTATGGCCCTTGGGGCTCCTTGGGCCAGGTCCTACGGGGTCCGCGTGGTCTGGCCGAAATCAAGGCCCTTGATCCTGATCTCAACCAAGCCGTTTGCCACATGCTCGACCTGCCCGCAGAGGCCGTGGTCGAAGCGGCCAAGGCCTTGTATGACAAAAGCCAATCGACAATTCGCCCAAGGAATAATCAGCCATGACCCAGACCTTTGACCTGATCGTGCGCGGCGGCGTGCTGGTCAATCATGCTGGGCGAGGCCTTGCTGATATTGGCGTGCGCGGCGGCAAGATTATTGCCGTGGGCGATCTGGGCCAGGCCTCTGCCGATCAGATTTTTGATGCCGCGGGCCTGACCATCCTGCCCGGCGTTATAGACAGCCAGGTGCATTTTCGTGAGCCGGGCCTGGAATGGAAAGAAGACCTTGAGACCGGTTCGCGCGGCGCGGTCCTAGGCGGCGTCACCGCTGTGTTCGAAATGCCCAATACCGAGCCGACCACGACTGACCCAGATGCCCTGATGGACAAGCTCAGCCGCGCCAAGGGCCGCATGCATTGTGATCATGCCTTTTATGTCGGTGGCACCCACGCCAATACGGCGTTTCTGGGCGAGATGGAGCGCCTGCCCGGCTGTTGCGGGATCAAGGTGTTTATGGGCGCCTCGACCGGTTCGCTATTGGTGGCCGATGATGCGGGCGTTGAAGCGGTCTTGCGCAATATTTCGCGCCGCGCCGCCTTTCATTCCGAAGATGAATACCGCTTGGCCGAGCGCCGGTCTCTGGCCCGCACCGGCGACTGGACCAGCCACCCCGAAGTGCGTGATCCGCAAACCGCGATCCAATCCACCGAGCGGCTGGTCTCGATCGCCAAACGTCTGGGCAAGCGTATCCATGTGCTACACGTCACCACAGCTCAGGAAATCGACTTTTTGGCCAAGCACAAGGATGTTGCCAGTGTTGAACTGACCCCGCAGCACCTGACCCTGGTCGGACCAGAGGCCTATGAGGCGCTCAAGGGCTTTGCCCAGATGAATCCGCCGATCCGCGATGCCTCGCACCAGCCGGGCCTGTGGCGCGGGATTACTATGGGGGTTGCCGATGTGATGGGCTCTGACCACGCGCCGCATACGCGTGAGGAAAAGGCCAGACCCTATCCGGCCTCGCCATCGGGTATGCCCGGCGTCCAGACCCTGGTGCCGATCATGCTGACCCATGTCGCCAATGGCCGTCTGACGCTCGAGCGATTTGTCGACCTAACTTCGCACGGCCCACAGCGTGTGTTTGGCCTCGCCGATAAGGGCCGGGTCGCCGAGGGCTATGATGCCGACCTGACCATTGTCGATCTCAAGGCCCGCCGGACCATTACCCATGAGCAGATGGCCACCCGCTCTGGCTGGACCCCGTTTGACGGGTTTGAGACACAAGGTTGGCCGATAGCGACAATCATCCGTGGGCAGATTATCATGCGCGATGACGAAGTGATTGCTCAGGGCCAAGGCGCGCCGGTGCGCTTTAACGAAACCTTGGGCGAGGCTTAAGGTCGTCCATCGAGGGTAAGGATACGAACAGCATGGATGGTCTGGTCGATATAGGCTCCGCGCCGTTTCGCGATGCGCGCTATGGCTCGCGTCAAGTGGTGGTCGAGCGCCGCGCCGATGGCGGCCTGGTCATGACCAATACCACGCCGGTGGTCACAGAGGACCTGACCATGACGGCGGCGCTGGAGCGGTGGGCCAGTTTTGATCCAGACCGGCTGTGGCTGGCCCAAAGGGCGGGTGAGGGTTGGGAGCACTTGGGTTATGGCGAGGGCGCGGCCAAGGTCGCGGCTATCGCTGGCGGTTTGGCGGCCATGGGTCTGGAACGGGGCCAGCCGCTCTTGATCCTGGCGCGCAATAGTATCGACCAGGCCCTGATCTCTTATGCGGCCATGAGCCTAGGGGCCCCGATCGCGCCGGTCTCGCCGCAATATGGGCTGGCGGGGGCGGATCTTTCGCGGCTGGCCTATGCGGTGGACTTAATCAAGCCAGCGGCGGTCTATGTCGATGACGCCAAGGCCTTTGCCGGAGCCCTGGATAGTCCAGCCCTTGCCGGCTTGGCCGTCATTGCCAGCCAAAATGCGCGGCCCAGGGACCTTCGCCTTGCCGACCTGGCCATGTCACCACCAATACCAGCGACCGCTGTGCCGAGCGATATTGCCAAGCTTTTGCTCACCTCTGGCTCCACGGGTAAGCCCAAGGCCGTCATCGGCCTGCACAGCAATATCTGCACCAATGCGGCCCAGATCACCGCCTGCTATAATGACCCCGACCCGCCGATTGTGGTCAATGCCGCGCCCTGGAGCCATAGTCTCGGGGCCAATGCCATCTTGCACATGGTCACCCATCGCGGCGGGAGCCTGTATATCGACACCGGCCAGCCAACACCCGGACGGTTTGAGGAAACCCTGCGCAATTTGCGTGAGATTGCTCCGACCTACCACAATATGGTCCCGGCTGGATGGGGCCTGTTCGTGGGCGCCTTGGAACAGGATGAGGCCTTGGCGCGGACGTTTTTCTCGCGCGTGCGGGTCCTGCAATATGGCGGGGCGAATCTGGCCCAGAGTATTTGCGACCGCATCCAGGCCGTGGCCGTGCGCCTGACCGGCGAGCGCCTGACCTTTGCCACCGGCTATGGCTCGACCGAGACCGGCCCGACCGCGAGCAATATTCATTGGCTCAATGACCGCACCGGCATGTGCGGCCTGCCTGTGCCCGGAACCTCGGTTAAGCTGGCGCCTGAGGGCAATAAGTTTGAAATGCGGGTCAAGGGCCCCCAGGTTTCGCCCGGCTATTATGGCGCGCCAGAACTGTCGGCCAAGGCCTTCGATGAGGACGGCTTTTACAAGCTGGGCGATGCGGCCCGTCTATTGGACGAGGCTGATCCCGAAGCGGGTCTGGTGTTTGACGGGCGTCTGGTTGAGAATTTCAAGCTGGCGTCTGGCACATTTGTCGCGGCAGGCTCTTTGCGCATTGCCGCGGTCTCGGCCATTGGCGGGGCGGTTTCAGACGCGGTGGTGTGCGGCGAGGGGCAGGCGGGTGTTGGCCTGCTGCTATTCCTGAATGGGCCATACTGTGCCCAACTGGGTGACCCTGCGGCCGTCCGGGATGCGATTTTGGCCGGGCTCGAAAAAATGAATGCCCAGGCCAAGGGCGGCGGTAGCAAGATTGCCCGGGCCATAATCTTGGCCGATGCGCCTGACCCGATCTCAGGCGAGATTACCGATAAGGGCTATATCAATCAGGCCCTGTCGCGCCAGATCCGCGTGGCCTCGGTCGAGCGCCTTTTTGTTGATCATCCCGATGCGGATGTCCTTTGCTTTTGACCTTTTGAGCTGGAGCCTTTCATGAACGGTGCCGATGCCCTGATCCAGACCTTGGCCGATAATGGCGTCGAGGCCTGTTTTGCCAATCCCGGCACCAGTGAGATGCAATTTGTCGCCGCCCTGGATCGCGAGCCGCGCATGCGGGCGGTGCTATGCCTGTTTGAAGGCGTGGCCACGGGGGCGGCCGATGGTTATGGCCGCATGACGGGCAAGCCAGCGGCCACCTTGCTGCATCTGGGACCCGGCTATGCCAATGGCGGGGCCAATCTGCACAATGCTAGGCGCGCGGGCACGCCGGTGGTCAATGTGATTGGCGACCATGCCACCCATCACCGGCAATATGATGCGCCGCTCAATTCCGATATTGCCGCCTGGGCCAAGGCCAATTCCAACTGGATCGGGTCTGCCGAAACCGCTGATCAGGTTGGCGATCTGACCGCTCAGGCCGTGGCGGCCAGTTTTGGTCCGCCCGGCGGCTGCGCCAGCCTTATCCTGCCCGCCGATAGTGCCTGGACCGAGACTGAAAAACGCGGGCCAAAAATCACCGTGCCGCCACGGCCTGTCCCCTCAAAGGCCGCGATTGCAGAGGCTGCGGCGCGATTAAGGGCGGCTAAACAGCCAGTCATACTGATCGGCGGCACGGCTTGCGGCGAGGCAGGTCTTGCTGCTGCCGGACGGCTCAAGGCCGCTGGCGTGCGGGGCCTGATCGATACCTTTGTGGCAAGGCAGGCGCGCGGCGCTGGCCGTTTCATGCCAGACCGGATGCTGTATTTTGGCGAAATGGCGCTCAAGGATCTGGCAGGCTCTGACCTGATGGTCCTGGTCGAGACCGCCTTGCCGGTGTCCTTCTTTGCCTATCCAGATATGCCCAGCATCCTCGTACCCGAGGGCTGCGCGGTTGAGACCTTGGTTGATAAGGCTGGGGACGGGGTTGCCACCCTGATCGCTCTGGCTGATGCCATGGATGCACCCGCCTCTGGCACCCTAACCGAGCTAGACCTACCCGGTGCACCCAAGGGCGAGCTAAATGCCTATACGATTGGCGATTCCATCGCTCGGCACATGCCAGACGGCGCGGTGATTTCAGACGATGCGGTGACTGCGGGCCTGCCCATCTATACCCAGACCGCAAGGGCGCGGGCGCATGAATGGCTGATGCTGACCGGGGGCGCGATTGGTCAGGGAATTCCGGTGGCGATTGGGGCCGCGATTGCCTGCCCAGACCGCAAGGTCCTGTCCCTCAATGGCGACGGCGCGGCCATGTATACGGTCCAGGGCCTATGGACCATGGTGCGCGAGGACCTGGACGTCACGGTGGTGATCTTTGCCAATCACGCCTATCGCATATTAAATATCGAATTTGCCCGCACGGGCTCTGGCAAGCCGGGCCCAGCCGCGCGCGCCCTGCTCGATCTGGGCTCGCCGCGCATGGATTGGGTCGCTCTCGCCAATGGCATGGGCATGAAGGCTTTCTCTTGCGACACGGCCGAGGCGTTCGACGCGGCCATGGCCGAGGCCATGACGCAAAAGGGCCCCCGTATGATCGTCGCGGCCTTGGCCTAGCCAAGAAAAAGCCCGCCGAGGTTTCCCCCGGCGGGCCGATGCTTAGCCCATAGGCAAGCGCCTATTTGGTATTGCCAGGCAGCTTGCAGCCATCGCCAATCGACTTGGCCTGGGTGCAGCTGAGCACGGACTTGGTCTCATCGGTTCCGATCGCATACTCCAAGACCCAACCGGGCAGGCCGTCCGAGCAGGCGACTTCAAGGAATTCAGACGTTTCGGCGCGGCCAATTGCACGAGCATTGGAAACGGTACAGCTCGACTTGCCCTTGGCCTTGAGCGCCGTGGTCAGCAGCGGATAGGCCGCTTCGGCCTTGGAGAAGCTGCAGCGATAGCCAGCAAGCGGCGCGCGGGCGCAGTTTAGGACTTGAGGTTTGGCACCGGCTGCGGTTGGGAAGATGGCCACGCCGCCATCTTCACGGTTCTTACAGGCCAGTTCGACGACTTCCTTGTCATTGCCCTGAACCGGGAAGGCCGCATATTTTGAAACGTCGCAGTTAAAGCCCGCTTTTTTGGCAAGGCTGGAATAGAGACCAGCTTGCTGGGTTTCAGCTTCGCGCGCATCGGTCAGGGTGCAACCGCCGCCAACAAAGCTTGCCTCGGCGCACTTGATGGTCTTGGCCAGATTGTCGCCCTTGACCTGCATCATATAACCTTCGCCGGTCTTACAAGCGATTTCGTAATAGTCTGATCCGTCAACCGTCGACAGCACATAGCGCAGGTCGGATGGCTCGCAACCCTTGGCCGCCTTGGTGCTCAGGGCCTTGATTGGGGCCAGGTTCTGTTCGGGCGTGGACAATAAGCACTTTTGACCAGACTGCTCGAACGTCGCGCAGTTCATGCTGCTCACCTTGCGGTCCGATGTGGCGGGCAGGGCGGCGGTCATAACCATGCCTGCGCCAGACTGGCAGGCCAGTTCATAATAAACATTGGTCGCGCTCTGGCCGATATAACGGGCCTTAGCGATCGGGCAGGCCTTGCCGGTCTTGGCGACCATCGGCTGCAGGCCAGCCTCGGGCGCGGCATTGCCCGGTAGGGCACAGGCCAGAGAGTTCTTTTTTGGCTTGCCGTCTGGGCCGACCACATCGGCCGAGGTGGCCACGCAATCAAAGGTCAGGGGCGTAGAGCCATCCGACATAGCTTGGACGATATAGCCAAGGCCTTCGCTACAGGCGATTTCGAAAAAGGCGGTCGTAACCTTGACCCCGTCCTTTTTGGAGTCGGACTGGCCAACAAAGCGGGCATCGGTCAAGGTACAGCCGAGGCCGGCCTTGGCGATAATAGCGGGGGCCTTTTCCATTCCAGCCTTGCGCGCAGCAGGCGGGATGGCTTCAGCAGCTGGTTTTGCCGCAAGGGCAGGGGACGCAATCGCAAGGACAAGCGCAGCGACCAGTCCCAATCCATATGGCCTCATAAAATCCACTCCTGGGGTGTTTTGTGCAAAGATTGTTATTGGCGCGAAGCTTAAGCCTGCTTGCGCCGACTTGGTCAAGTTTGCGCATCAAATTGGCCTGAATATGTCGCATGCGTTTGACAGGTTTTGACCCTTGGTGCGCGCTTCTGGCTGGACCGCCGCTGCGATAAGCGCCATGGGTGGAGGCAAGAGCCCGGTGCGCGGCTTTGGTTTGACGCACAGTTTAAGGAGCCAAGGGTCATATGCAGGACGGTACCCCCGACAATCCCGCCGATATTAATGAGCGCCGCCCGGCCCTGACCTATCCGTTTGAGAGCCCGCCCGCCGACGGTGAGACGGTTGAGATTGCGCCGGGCGTGCTTTGGATTCGGATGGCCTTGCCGTTTGCCCTGGCCCATATCAATCTTTGGGCCATTCGCGATGGCGAGGGCTGGGCGATTGTTGATACCGGGGTCCAGACCCGTGAAACCGCCGCGGCCTGGCGTCAGATCTTTGCCGGACCGCTTGGCGGCCTGCCGGTAACCCGAGTGTTTGTCACCCACATGCATCCAGACCATGTCGGCATGGCCGGCTGGATTACGCGCAAATTTGATTGCCGCCTTTGGATGAGCCGTCTGGAATATGTCACCTGCCGGGTATTGGCCGCCGATACCGGCCGTGAAGCCCCCGAAGATGGTGTGCGCTTTTACCGGGCCGCAGGCTGGGATGAGGACGCGATCGAGACCTATAAGGCGCGATTTGGCGGCTTTGGCAAAGGCGTCCATGCCCTGCCCGATAGCTATAAGCGCCTGTCTGATGGCGATGAGATCCAGATTGGCGATAATATGTGGCGCATTGTGGTCGGCTCTGGCCATTCGCCCGAACATGCCTGCCTCTATTGCGAAGACCGAAAGCTGCTGATTTCGGGCGATCAGGTCCTGCCCAAGATCTCGTCCAATGTTTCGGTGTTCCCGACCGAGCCCGAGGGTGATCCCTTGAGCGATTGGCTTACCTCCTTGGCGCGGATCAAGGCCCAGGTGCCGGATGATGTCCTGGTACTGCCTTCGCATAATGAGCCGTTTTATGG
>CANGEH010000096.1 GCA_947452665.1 Caulobacteraceae bacterium | reverse complement strand
GAACACGTCTTCACGGTCTCTGCGGCGCCGCCACCCTTCTGCCCCTGCCAGGTAATGTCTTTCGCCCATGGTTCATGCCTCTGCCGCCTCGGCCAAGACCGCGCTTAGGGCCCAGATGAAGGCGGTGCGTGCCAAGGCGGCCAAGGACAATCCAGATGCCGCAGGCCAGGTAATCAAGCACTTGCCGCCTGACTTTATAGGCCGTTTTGGGACGGTGGCCGGCTATTTTCCACTCGGTTCAGAAATCGATCCACGCCCCTTAATGGCGCATCTGGCCAAGGCCGGCGCGCGCCTTGCCCTGCCCAGGGCTGTGGCTGGCGCGCCCTTGCAGTTTCATGCCTGGCAGCCGGGCGATGAATTGGAAAAGAGCGGGTTTGGCGTGGCCGAGCCCTTGGCCAGTGCGTTGCCCTGCCAGCCTGATCTGGTGATTGTGCCCTTGCTGGCCTTTGATCGGCATGGCGGGCGCATGGGCTATGGTCAGGGCCATTATGATCGCACCCTGTCCGCGCTTCGGGCCCATGGTGACGTGGTTGCGCTTGGTCTTGGATTTGACGCCCAATCGGTCGCGACCCTGCCGATTGAAGATCACGACGAGACTTTGGACGGTATTTTGACGCAAATGCGCTATATCCCCGTCCAAAGGAAAATTTGAATATGCGCTTTGCTTTTTTTGGAGACGTGGTTGGCAAGTCTGGCCGCGATGGTCTGGCCGATCATTTGCCGGGTCTTCGGCGACAGCTGGACCTTGAATTTGTGATTGTGAATGCCGAAAACGCTGCAGCAGGCTTTGGCATAACCGAAAACACCGCCCGCGAATTGTTTGAGGCCGGGGCCGATTGTCTAACCCTGGGCAATCATTCTTGGGACCAGAAAGAGGCCCTGACCTATATTGTCCGTGAGCCGCGCCTGATCCGGCCGCTGAACTATCCGCCGCTTGCCGATGCGCCGGGGCGCGGCGCACAATTATTTGAGACCGAGCGCGGCCACAGGGTCCTTGTGATCAATCTCTTGGGCCGGGTGCATATGGACGCGCTGGATGATCCGTTTGCGGCGGTTGACCGCGAGCTGGACGCCTGTCCGCTGGGCTCAGTCTGTGATGCGGCCATTGTCGACATGCATGCTGAGGCCACTTCGGAAAAAATGGCCATGGGTCATTTTTGCGACGGTCGGGCCAGCCTGATTGTCGGAACCCACACCCATGTGCCGACGGCCGATTGCCAGATCTTGAATGGCGGCTCGGCCTATCAGACCGATGCTGGGGCCTGCGCCGATTATGACAGCGTGATTGGCAATCAAAAGGAAGAGCCCCTGCGCCGCTTTACCACCCGGATCAGCCAGGGGCGCTATCAACCGGCCTCGGGCCCGGCGACGGTGTGCGGCGTGTTTGTCGAGACGGACCCCGCCACAGGCCTTGCCCTGCGGGTCGAGCCGATTCGGGTTGGCGGACGCCTATCGGCGCATATTCCACAGGTCTAGGGCGCTTCTTCCGTCGCCTTTCCAGTTTCTTTAAACCGTTTTCCTCGCGCAGGCGGGGACCCAGAATGTCATCCTCAAACGGTGGGTCACGGTCTGGGTCCCCGCCTGCGCGGGGAAAGAGGAAGGAAGCTAGGCCAGGACCCCGATCTGGTTGGAATTGAGCCGGCCCAGCAGGTCGGCAAGCTGGCCAACCTCCTGCTCGGTCCAGCGATCACGAAACACCTCTGTGGCCAGCCGCTCAAAGGTCGCACGCGCATCGGTGACAATGGCCTGGCCGGTTTCGGTCAAGACCACATAGGCCAGACGGGCATCGCGTGGATCGGGCTGGCGCGCCACTAGGCCAAGCTTTTCCATTGGCACCGCCATCCGCGTCACGGTCGAGGCACTAATGTGCAGCCGCTTGGCCAGATCAACCCGCGTTAAGCGCCGCAGCGGGGCTTGTTGCAGATGCATCAAGAAAAGGGCCTCTTTCAGGCCCAGGCCGTGCACGCCGCCCAGGGCGCCGGAAAACCGTTCCTCAAGCCGGGCCTGGGCTTGAAACAGATGCAATATGGCCGTGAGGGAAGATTGGGTCATGGATGCTATTTCACACACATTAATTGCGTACGCAAGTAATATGCAAGAAATATCTTCGAATTTGCTAAATCATGGGCGCGGGTGCTAGGTCCCGGACCAAGGCGGCCCTTTGAGCGCGCGAACCTTGGAGCGACCATGTCTGGACTAAAAAGCCTGATCGCCTTGGCCCTTGGCCTTGTTCTCGGCGGATTGGCCATGCGGTTTGGAGCGCCAGGTCTGATCGCGTTTGTGAAACTGCTCACCTTGCCCGGCGAGCTTTGGCTTAGCCTATTAAAACTAACCTTGATCCCTTTAATATTCAGCCTTGTGGCCTCCAGTACCTGCGCAACCATGGCCAGGCTTGGTCAGGGACGGATGGTTCGGACAAGCCTAGTCTTGATATTTGCCTTCCTGTTTTTGTCGGCCACCTATGGGGTTGTCGCAACCCAGTTATGGTTCGGAACCGGCCTAGTGCCCTTTGGCATCGCGCCGATCACCAATGCCCTGGCCGTGCCTGCTGCGCCCGGTATGGCCGAATTGATCAAGGGCCTGATCCCGACCAATATTGTTGCCGCCGCCAGCGAGGGCGCCTTAGCGCCCGTCTGCCTCTTTGCCCTAATGTTTGGTGTTTTTGCGGCCCGAACGGCCAAGGATAGGTCAGGTGGCATGGCCCAGGGTCTTGAACACTTTGCGGCCACCATGCTGGCCATGGTCGACTGGATTTTGATCGCCGCGCCCCTGGCGGTGTTTTGCCTTGGTATTAGCCTGTCCATGACCCTAGGTGTCCAGGCGGCAAGCTTTGTGGGTCAGTATCTGACCGCCATGGTGGCGATTGTCGGCAGTATGATGGTCCTAGCCTATGCCGGCGCCTTTTATGCCAGCCGCCAAGCCGGCGCGCCCTTTCGCTTTCGCCAATTCGTGGTCGCGGCCCTGCCGGCCCAGGCCTTGGCCCTTGGCACCCAGTCTTCATTGGCGACCTTGCCCCTCATGATTAAGGCGACGACTACCGATCTTGCGCTTGAGGCCGCGCCGTCAAGGGCAAGCTTGTCACTGGCCGTGGCGATTTTTCGGTTTACCGGTCCGGCCTTCTATGTGTCCGGCGCCCTGATTATTGCCCATCTGCAGGGGCTAGCCCTTAGTCCTGCGCTTTTGGTGCTGGCCATCCCTATGGGCGTCTTGGCCAATCTGTCTTCGGCCAGTATTCCGGGCCTTGCGACCATTTATGCCGCCAAGACCATAGTCATGTCGGCGCTTGGCTTGCCGCTGGACCTGCTGCCCCTTCTGGTGGCGCTGGATACAATCCCGGACATGCTGATGACCTTATGCAACGTCACGGCCGATATGGCCCTAGCGGCCATGGTTGCCAATCGTGAACAGGAACCAAGTCAGGGGTGACAAAAGCCGGGTTGCAGGGCTAGAAGGTTTGTAGAATTCCTCGACTCGAAAGATCAGTGTTCGACCATGGCTGGCCATTCCAAGTTCAAAAACATCCAGTTTCGTAAGGGCGCCCAGGACAAGAAGCGCTCCAAGATCTTTTCCAAGCTGTCACGGGATATTACCTTGGCAGCCAAGGGCGGGGTGCCGGACCCGAACGCCAATGCGCGCTTGAGGCTGGCCATTGCCAATGCCCGGGCCGAATCCATGCCCAAGGATAATATTGACCGGGCGATCAAAAAGGCGCTCGGTGGCGAAACCGACACCTATGAAGAAATCCGCTATGAGGGCTTTGGCCCCGGTGGGGTCGGCCTGATCGTCGAGGTCCTGACCGATAATCGCAATCGCGCCGCGGCCAATGTGCGGATGGTTTTCAATAAGAATGGCGGCAATATGGGCGAGTCGGGCTCGGTCGCCTTTATGTTCGACCGGGTTGGCCAGATTGTTTACCCCCCTGCGGTCGGTTCTGAAGACGATGTGATGGAGGCCGCGATTGAGGCCGGGGCAGAAGACGCCGAATCCGACGCCGAAAGCCATGTGATCACGACCGCTTTTGAAGACATGAACCCGGTGCTTGAAGCCCTGGAGGCGCGGTTTGGCCCGGCCAAATCCACCAGCATCATCTGGAAGCCCAAGACCTTGACCCCCGTGGCCGGAGACGATGTCGCCACCCTGTTCAAGCTGATTGACGGCCTGGACGATGATGATGATGTGCAAAATGTTTACGGAAACTTCGATATCTCCGACGAAGACATGGCAAAATACGCAGGCTAGACCCCGCCCAGCCCCTTTTCGTTAGGGCAAGGACAGGCGAGGATGGGACCGCATGACCAACGCGATTCGAATCCTTGGCCTTGATCCGGGCCTGCGCCTCACAGGTTGGGGCATAATCACCATAGACGGTGCGCGGCTGAGCCATGTGGCGCATGGGGTGATCAAGCCGGATAATACAGCGCCTTTTGCCATTCGGCTCCTGACCCTGTTTGACGGCATTATGGATGTGATCGCCCAATATGCCCCGCAAGAAGCCGCGGTCGAGGAAACCTTTTTGAACTCCAATGCCGCCTCGACCCTAAAGCTTGGTCATGCCCGGGCCGCAGCCCTGATTGCCCCGGCCAAGGCGGGGCTTCCGGTGGCGGAATATGCGGCCAAGGTGGTCAAGAAGGCGGTGGTTGGCACAGGCGGCGCCGATAAGGACCAGGTCGCCTTTATGATTGCCAGGCTCTTGCCAACGGCCGGATCGCCCACGGCCGATGCCGCTGATGCCCTAGCCGTAGCGATCGCCCATGCCCATGCCCGCCAGATCAGCAGCTTGAACCGCAGATTGGGGACGGCGGCATGATCGGGCGTTTGCGCGGCACGGTCGCTGAAATTACCGAGGACGAAGCCCTGATCGATGTCGGCGGGGTTGGCTATCTGGTGCGCTGCGGCGCGCGCTGTCTGTCGCGTCTGCCTGCCATTGGCCAAGACACGGTCCTGCATATTGAAAGCCAGACCACGGAGGCAGCGGGCACTCGGCTTTATGGCTTTTTGGACCGCAATGAGCGCAGCGTCTTTAGCCTGTTGCAAAGCGTTCAGGGCGTGGGGCCTAAGGCGGCCTTGTCGGTGCTTGATGTCCTGCCGCCTGCGGAACTTGCCAGTGCCATTGCCCGCGAAGACAAGACCTCAATTGGCCGCGCCAATGGGGTGGGCCCAAAGCTTGCCCTGCGCCTTGTCACCGAGTTGAAGGGCAAGCCGATTGGTGATGGCCTGGTTCAAGGCCTGAGCGTTCATGACCTCGTTCCGGTCAAGCTGACGCCTTCGGTCAGCGGCGAGGCTGTGGCGGCCTTAATGGGGCTGGGGCTGGCCGAACCTGCGGCGCGGCGGGCTGTGGAACAGGCGGTCGATCAGATGGGGCTAGATGCGGACCTCTCGGCTGTGATTAAGGCCGCGCTCAAGGAGATGGGCCGGTGAGCCGCCTGATTGATGGCGAGGCCGCGCCGCTTGAGGCGACCGACAAGGCCCTTAGGCCGCAAACCCTCGCCGAATTTGTCGGCCAAGAGCCGCTTAAGGCCAATCTGAAAATCTTTATCGAGGCGGCCAGGGGCCGGGGCGAGGCCCTGGACCATGTGCTCTTGTTTGGCCCGCCGGGCCTAGGCAAGACGACCTTGGCCCAGATTGTTGCCCGTGAACTGGGCGTCAATTTCCGCGCAACCTCGGGCCCGGTCCTGGCCAAGGCCGGTGATCTAGCCGCCATATTGACCAATCTTGAACCGCGCGATGTACTGTTTATCGACGAGATTCATCGCCTGCCCTCGAATGTCGAGGAGATCCTCTATCCGGCCATGGAGGATCATGTGCTGGACCTGATGATTGGCGAGGGGCCTAGCGCGCGGTCTATCCGGATTGATCTGGCGCCCTTTACCCTCGTGGCCGCGACCACGCGGGCGGGCATGTTAGCCACGCCCCTGCGCGACCGGTTTGGTATTCCCTTAAGGCTTGAATTCTATACGCCCGCAGAGCTGCGTCATGTCCTGATCCAGGCCGCCCGCAAGATGGGCGCGCCCTTGTCGCCCAAGGGGGCGGGCGAGATCGCCGCCCGCGCCAGGGGCACGCCGCGGGTTGCGGGCCGCCTTCTGCGCCGGGTGCGAGACTTTGCCACAGCCGATGGCGCCGCCCTGATCGATCAGGCCCATGCGGCCAGGGCGCTTGCCCGCCTTGAGGTGGATGAACAGGGGCTAGATAGCCTGGACCGGCGATACCTGCGGGCCTTGATCGAAAACTATGGCGGTGGACCGGCCGGGGTCGAGACCCTGGCCTATGCGATCGCCGAGGCGCGCGACGCGGTCGAGGACGTGATCGAGCCCTATCTGATGCAGCAAGGCTTTATCCAGCGCACGCCCAGGGGCCGGGTGGCTTGCGGCCGGGCCTATCTGCATCTGGGCCTTAAGGAGCCGCCTTCAGCGGTCGTTACCGTCCAGCAGACCTTGTTTGATGAGGACCCAGCATGACCGGACAAGGCCAAGACCTGCCCACGGCTGGGGTGTTTGTCGGCCGCGAACACTGCTTGCCGGTGCGAATCTATTACGAAGACACCGATTTTACCGGCATGGTCTATCACGCCAATTATGTTCGCTATTTCGAACGCGGACGTTCGGACTTTTTGCGGCTTGTCGGGGTCAATCATAGCGATCTATTGGACCGATCCGATCCGGCCGCCTTTGTCGTGACCCGGCTGGATATCCAGTTTCAAAAGCCAGGCCGAATTGATGATGCGCTGGTCGTCGTCACCACTTATGATCAGGTCAAGGGGCCGCGCCTGTTTGTGCGTCAACGCATAGTGCGCGGCGACGAGGTCTTGGCCACGGCCAATATTGAGGCGGCCTGTATCAGCCTAAACGGCCGCCCCCGTAAACCGCCGCCAGGCCTAACCGAAGCCCTCGCGCCCTGGTTCTTGCCAAATCTGCCATAGTTTCACCCCTCCTGACCCCCAGGGTCGACCCTTCCCTAGTCTGAGCGAGATCTTGTCCATGGATATTGCCGCAAGCCCCCTATCCGCCGAGAGCTTTTCGGCTCTTGCCCTGTTCATGCGTGCCGACTGGGTGGTCAAGGGCGTTATGCTGGGCCTATTGGGCGCCTCGGTCTGGTCCTGGACCATTATGATCGACAAGGCCCTGAAATTGCGCGCCCTCAATCGCGATGCCGACCAGGTGGAAGATGCCTTGGGCGCTGGCCGCACGCTTGAACAAGTGGCGGAATCGGCAGGCCCTCGCCCGGCCCAGGCCATGGCGCGCTTGTTGCAATCGGCCCTGCGCGATTGGCATCAGGCCTGGGCCAAGGGGCCCATGAGCGACATGCAGGGCGTATTGGCCTTGCAAAGGATTGAGCGCAGTCTCGATAGCCAGATTGCCAAGGAGGCCCAGGCCGTTGAGGCGGGGCTAGGAAGCCTGGCCATTGTCGCCACCGCCTCGCCTTTTGTTGGCCTTTTTGGTACGGTCTGGGGCATTATGCACGCCTTTCAGGCCATTGCGGTTCAGAAAAACACCAATCTTTCAGTGGTCGCGCCCTCGATCGCCGAGGCCTTGTTTGCCACAGCCATTGGTCTGGCCGCCGCAATTCCCGCCTATATTGCCTATAACAAATTCATTGGCGATGCGGGCCGATATACCGGCCGCCTTGAGGCGTTTGGCGACGAGCTGACCGGTCTGATGTCGCGCCGCCTTGGCGACCGGAGCTAGGATTATGGCCGCTTTTCTTGCTGCCCAGGGTCTTGGATCGCGCCGCCGCCGCCGCGCCCGGCGCAGCGCCCTGTCCGAGATCAATGTCACGCCCATGGTCGATGTCATGCTGGTGCTCTTGATCGTGTTTATGGTCGCAGCCCCGCTCTT
>CANGEH010000095.1 GCA_947452665.1 Caulobacteraceae bacterium | reverse complement strand
GTCGCCAAGGCCCTGAACCGCAGCCGCGCCGAGATCCATGGCGTGGTCAGTTTTTATCATGATTTTCGCGAGGTCCCGGCGGGCAAGACCGTGGTCAAGGTCTGCCGGGCTGAGGCCTGCCAGGCCATGGGCGGGCGCGAGGCGGCCAATTTCCTGCTGGCCTCATTGGGGACCGGTTGGGGCGAGACCACCAAGGACGGCCAGGTCACGGTTGAGCCGGTCTATTGCCTTGGCCTCTGTGCCACAGCCCCGGCCGCCCTGGTCAATAACAAGCCGTTTGGGCGGCTAGACGGTATGGCCCTGATTGAGGCCGTGGCCCAGGAGACGGGGGCATGATCCGGCTTTTTGTGCCCAAAGATGTTTCGGCCCTGGCGGTCGGGGCCGACGCGGTGGCCGCCGCCTTGGTGGCCCAGGCCGGACCCGATGTCCAGATCATCCGCACTGGCTCGCGCGGCATGGCCTGGCTGGAACCCATGATTGAGGTCGAGACGCCTGGGGGGCGGATTGGCTATGGCCCGGTGACAGCGGGCGATGTGGCAGGCCTATTGGCCGCTGGCCTATTGAGCGGCGGCGCGCATGCCCTGCGCATTGGCAGGCCAGAAGACCATCCCTTTATGGTGCGCCAGACCCGCCTGACCTTTGCGCGCTGCGGCATTGTTGATCCCTTATCGCTTGAGGATTACCGCGCCCATGGCGGGCTGGAGGGGCTGAACCGGGCCTTGGCCATGAGTGCACCAGAGGTGGTGGCAGAAGTCACGGCGTCGGGTCTGCGCGGCCGGGGCGGGGCGGGCTTTCCCACCGGTATTAAGTGGAAGACCGTGGCCGAGGCCAAGGGGAATCGTAAATACATTGTCTGTAATGCCGATGAGGGCGATAGCGGCACCTTTGCCGACCGTATGATCCTGGAGGGCGACCCGTTCTGCCTGATCGAGGGCATGATTATTGCGGGTCTGGCCGTGGGCGCGGACAAGGGCTTTGTCTATTCGCGCTCTGAATACCCACATGCCAATATCACCTTTGCCGCCGCGATCGAGACGGCGCGGGCGGCGGGTCTGATTGGGGCTAGCGTGCTTGGTTCAGGCCAGGCCTTTGATCTGGAATTGCGCGTCGGGGCCGGGGCCTATGTCTGCGGCGAGGAAACGGCCCTGCTTGAAAGCCTAGAAGGCAAGCGCGGCATGGTGCGGGCCAAGCCGCCCTTGCCCGCGCATAAGGGCCTGTTTGGCCAGCCGACCGTGATCAATAATCTGGTGTCGCTGGCCAGCGTGCCGGTCATCCTGGCCAAGGGGGCCAAGGCCTATGCCGATTTTGGCCTTGGCCGGTCGCGCGGCACCATGCCGATCCAGATTGCGGGCAATGCCAAGCATACGGGTCTGTTTGAGGCCGCCTTTGGCATTACGCTCGGCGAAATTATCGAGACGGTTGCTGGCGGCACCGCCTCTGGTCGCCCGGTCAAGGCGGTGCAGTGCGGCGGGCCCTTGGGAGCCTATTTCCCGCCCAGCCTGTTTGACACGCCCTATGATTATGAGGCCTTTACCGCCCGTGACGGCCTGATCGGTCATGGCGGCATTGTTGTGTTTGACGACACGGTCCAGATGGGTGCCCAGGCGCGGTTTGCCATGGAATTTTGCGCCATTGAAAGCTGCGGCAAGTGTACGCCCTGCCGGATCGGCTCGACCCGCGGGGTTGAGGTGCTGGACAAGATTATGGCGGGCGATAGGCCGCAGGCTAATATGGTCCTACTCGAAGACCTGTGTCAGACCCTGAAATACGGCTCGCTCTGTGCGCTGGGCGGGTTTACGCCCTATCCTGTGATGAGCGCTGTTAAGCATTTTCCGCTAGACTTTATCCCTGCGCCAGATCCAGCAAGCGCGGCTGCGGAATAGGACATGACCACCATGCACCTGATCAAGGAAACCGATTACGGCACCCCGGCCTCAAAATCCAAACTTGAGGTCAGCCTGACCATTGATGGGTTTGAAGTGACCGTGCCCGAGGGTACATCGGTCATGCGCGCGGCCATGGATCTGGGCGTTCGGGTGCCCAAGCTGTGCGCCACCGATAGTCTCGAGGCCTTTGGGTCTTGCCGCATGTGCCTGGTCGAGATTGAGGGCCGTAATGGCACGCCCGCCTCCTGCACCACGCCCGTGACGCCGGGCATGGTGGTCAAGACCCAGACCCCGCTCTTGCGTACCCTGCGCAAGGGGGTGATGGAGCTTTATATTTCCGACCATCCGCTCGATTGTTTGACCTGCGCGGCCAATGGCGACTGCGAATTGCAGGACACAGCGGGCGAGGTTGGCCTGCGCGATGTGCGCTATGGTTATGAGGGCGAGAACCATTTGTGCGCCGAGGCCGATGCCTCCAATCCCTATTTCACCTTTGACCCATCCAAATGCATTGCCTGTTCGCGCTGCGTTAGGGCCTGTGACGAGGTCCAGGGCACATTTGCCCTGACCATTCAGGGCCGCGGCTTTGAGTCCAAGGTGGCGGCGGGCATGGACGAGGCCTTTATGGACTCCGAATGCGTATCGTGCGGCGCCTGTGTCCAGGCCTGCCCAACTGCGACCTTGAGCGAAAAATCGGTGATCGAGATCGGCCAGCCCGAGCATTCCTTGATCACCACCTGCGCCTATTGCGGCGTCGGTTGCAGCTTCAAGGCCGAGATGCGCGGCGAAGACGTTGTGCGCATGGTGCCCTATAAGGATGGCAAGGCCAATCGCGGCCATTCCTGCGTCAAGGGCCGGTTCGCCTTTGGCTATGCTAGCCACCGCGAGCGCATTCTCAATCCCATGATCCGTGAAAAGATCACTGATCCCTGGCGCGAGGTTAGCTGGGACGAGGCGATTGCCTATACCGCTTCGGCATTTAAAAAGATTCAAGCCGATTACGGCAAGGATGCGGTTGGCGGCATTACCTCTTCGCGCTGCACCAATGAAGAGACGTTTTTGGTGCAAAAACTGGTCCGGGCTGGGTTTGGCAATAATAATGTCGATACCTGCGCGCGGGTCTGTCATTCGCCAACCGGCTATGGGCTTAAGACCACTTTTGGTACCTCGGCCGGGACCCAGGATTTTGACTCGGTCGAGCATACGGATGTGATCTTGCTGATCGGGGCCAATCCAACCGATGGTCACCCGGTCTTTGCCTCGCGCATGAAAAAGCGTCTGCGCCAGGGGGCCAAGCTGATCGTGGTTGATCCGCGCCGCACCGATATTGTCCGTTCACCGCATATTGAAGCGGCCCACCATCTGCCGCTCAAGCCGGGCACTAATGTCGCGGTCCTAACCGCCATGGCGCATGTGATTGTGACCGAGGGCCTGGCCAATGAGGCCTTTATCCGCGACCGCTGCGACTGGAGCGCCTATGAGGCCTGGGCCAGTTTTGTCGCCGATCCACGCCATGGCCCGGAACAGAGCGAGCTTTATACCGGCGTGCCCGCCGATGATCTGCGCCAGGCCGCCCGGCTCTATGCCACCGGTGGTAATGGCGCCATCTATTATGGGCTGGGTGTGACCGAACACAGCCAGGGCACGACGACGGTGATGGCGATTGCCAATCTGGCCATGGTCACCGGCAATCTTGGCCGCGAGGGGGTTGGGGTCAATCCGCTGCGCGGTCAGAATAATGTTCAAGGCGCCTGCGATATGGGCTCCTTCCCGCATGAATTTGCCGGTTATCGTCATGTCTCGGACGATGCGGCACGCGAATTGTTTGAAGGCCTGTGGGGCGTATCGCTGGAAAAAGAGCCGGGCCTGCGCATCCCCAATATGCTGGACGCGGCCCAGGACGGCAGTTTCCGCGGCCTCTATATCCAGGGCGAGGACATTTTGCAGTCCGATCCCGACACCCATCATGTTGCGGCGGGCCTAGCGGCCATGGACTGTGTGGTGGTGCAGGACCTGTTCCTGAACGAGACCGCCAATTACGCCCATGTCTTCCTGCCCGGCTCAACCTTCTTGGAAAAAGACGGCACCTTTACCAATGCCGAACGGCGCATTCAGCGCGTGCGCAAGGTCATGACACCGAAAAATGGTTATGCCGACTGGGAAATCACCCAGCTCTTGTCCAATGCCCTGGGCTATCCCATGACCTATAGCCATCCTAGCCAGATCATGGACGAGATCGCGGCCACCACCCCGTCCTTTGCAGGCGTGTCCTATGATGTGCTGGAGGCGGAAGGTTCAGTCCAGTGGCCGTGTAATGCGGCGGCGCCGCAGGGCACGCCCGTCATGCATCTGGACGGGTTTGCGCGCGGCAAGGGCCTGTTTGTCCTGACCGATTATGTTCCGACCGATGAGCGGACGGGGGCGCGTTTCCCGCTTTTGCTCACCACGGGCCGGGTCCTGTCGCAATACAATGTCGGGGCCCAGACAAGGCGGACTGAGAATGTCGCCTGGCACAAGGAAGACTTACTCGAGATCCACCCGTTTGATGCCGAGACGCGGGGGCTGAAGGACGGCGATTTTGTCCGTCTGGCCAGCCGGGCGGGCGAGACCAGCCTGCGCTGCCTGATCACGGATCGGGTCGCGCCGGGTGTGGTCTATACGACCTTCCACCACCCCTCGACCCAGGCCAATGTCATCACGACCGACTTTTCCGACTGGGCGACCAATTGCCCCGAATACAAGGTCACGGCGGTACAGATCTCTGCCTCTAATGGTCCGTCGGACTGGCAAGAAGCCTATGAGGTTCAGGCTAAGCAAAGCCGCCGTATCCTGCCGGCGGGAGCCGCCACGGCGGCGGAATGATCATAGGGCAGCCTTCGGTATCGGTGCCGCGTCAGGCGGTGGGCGGCCGCGCGCCCGGCGAAGGCGTGCGCCAGGTACCAGAAGAAACCGCCATTGCCTTTGTCTATGACGGCGGCTCTGAAGCGGTGATGATGGCCACGCCCGCTGATCTGGAAGACATGGCCTATGGCTTTTCATTGAACGAGGGCCTGATCGGTCAGATCAGTGATGTGCAGCGGCTTGAGATCGCGCCAGGTGAGCTTGGCATTGAGCTGCGGCTTTGGCTGACGCCGGGGTTGGGAGACAAGCTGGTTGCGCGACGACGCCACCGGGCGGGACCCACCGGCTGCGGCCTATGCGGCATCGAGAGCCTTGCTGATGCCTTGCCCGGTATTGCGCCAGTTCAGTCGGATGTCCAGATCGCGGCGTCGGACGTGATGGCGGCTATGCAGGCCATGAGTGACAAGCAGTCGCTTAACCAACTTACCCACGGCGTTCACGCAGCAGGGTTTTATCTTCCAGGCCAAGGCGTGGTTCTGGTGCGCGAGGATGTCGGTCGCCATAATGCGCTGGACAAGTTGGCCGGGGCCTTGGCCCGTCAGGGACTGTCTGCGAGGGACGGCGCTGTTCTTATGACCAGCCGCCTGTCGGTGGAACTGGTACAAAAGGCCGCCGCCATGGGCACGGGCCTCTTGGCGGCTGTTTCGGCCCCGACCGCTCTGGCGATCCGCACCGCTGAGGCCGCTGGCATGACGCTCGCGGGTATTGTCCGCGCCGACGGGCTTGAAGTTTTTACCCACCCAGGCCGGGTCCTGATGACGAAAGGCAAGAACCATGCAGATCGATAAGCTGGTCTATATGGTCAACCAAATTACGCATAATTTCGCCGTCCACGGTGAGGCCAAGGCGATCGCGGCGACGGCAGAGCATCTAAAACTATTTTGGGACCCGCGTATGCGCCGCGAAATCCTGGCGCATCTGGCCGCGGGCGGCGAGGGCCTTGAGCCCGTGTCGCGCGCGGCTTTGGGGTTGTTGAAGTAAGGGAAGTTAAGCCCCCCTCCACCGCTTCGCGGTCCCCCTCCCCCTGAGGGGGAGGATTGATATGCACTAAATCTTCCCCCTTAGGGGGAAGTACCGGCGATAGCTAAGGGTAGGGGGTCAGTCCCTCGTCTAGCCCTTGTTCAGCGCCCAGACCGCAAAGGCATAATCGAGCGCGATCTCTTTTAGGAAATCAAATCGGCCCGAAGCGCCGCCATGCCCTGCCTCCATATTGATCTTAAGTAGGACAGGATTGCCGCTGGTGGTGGCGGGGCGAAGCTTGGCCACCCATTTGGCCGGTTCCCAATAGGTCACGCGCGGGTCGGACAGGCCGCCGGTCGCGAGTATGGCCGGATAGGGCTTGGCGCTGACATTGTCATAGGGGCTATAGCTGGCAATATAGTCATAGGCGGCCTTGTCCTCGATCGGATTGCCCCATTCGGGCCATTCGGGCGGGGTCAGGGGCAGGCTGGTATCGCTCATCGTATTGAGCACATCGACAAAGGGCACGGCGGCAATAATACCGGCCCAAAGCTCTGGCCGCATATTGGCGATGGCCCCCATCAACATGCCGCCCGCCGAGCCGCCATAGGCGACAATCTTGCCCTTGCTGCCATAGCCATTGGCGGTGAGGTGTTCGGCGCAGTCGATAAAGTCGGTAAAGGTGTTCTTCTTCTTGGCGGCGCGGCCATCCAAGAACCAGTTCCAGCCCTTTTCAGACCCGCCGCGCACATGCGCCGTGGCCCAGATCCAGCCGCGATCGACCAGGGACAGGTTGCGGATCGAAAAATTCGGCTCCATCGGCAGGCCATAGGAGCCGTAGCCATAAAGCAGCAGCGGCGCTGTGCCATCCAGCGGCGTCGTCTTGCGCATCAAGACCGTGATCGGCACCTGGGCCCCATCGGCGGCCGTGGCATAGAGGCGGCGGGTGATATAGTCGGCGGGGTTATGGCCCGACGGGATTTCCTGGCTCTTGCGCAAGACCCGGCTGCGGCTGGCCAAGTCATAGTCAAACCACTGTTTTGGTGTAGTGGGGGATTCATAGATAAAGCGCAATTGGGCGGTGTCGTATTCGAAGCCGCCGGACAGGCTTAGGGCAAAAGCGTCCTCGTCAAAGCCAATGGTGTGCTCAGCCTCGGACCCAGCCTCGGTGACGATAATCCGGTTATTGGCGTTCTCGCGCACTAGGCGGACAAACCAGCCCTTAAAGGCTCCGGTCCCGACCACAAATTGCCCCGGCTTGTGGCCGCGCCAATCCTTCCAGTGCGCGCGGCCGGGCGTGGCCAGTGGGGCCTCAACAATCTTGAAATCCACCGCCCCATCGGCATTGGTGCGGATTAGGAAGCGATCATTCCAGTGCTCGACATCATATTGCACCCCTTCACTGCGTGGCTCGACCGGCACAGGCTTGGCCAGCGGCGTGGCGGCGGGGATCAGCAAGACCTCGGAGGTCTCGTGATTGCCGGTATTGATCTGGATGAATTGGCGCGAGGACGAGACCCCGGCCGATACGAAAAAGCCCTCATCCGGCTCGTCATAGACCAAGGCATCGTCCTTGGTACCGCCGCGCACCGGGCGGCGATAGACCTTGGACGGGCGGCCATTTTCGTCGCGATAGGTCCAGAACAGGTATTGGGAATCCGGCGAAAAGGTGAAATCGCCATTGGCGCTTTGGACCGGATCGGCCAGTAACGAACCCGTGGCCAAATCCTTGATATAGATGCGGTAAACTTCTGATCCCTGCACGTCGACCGAATAGGCGCAAAGGGCGTGGTCTGGGCTGTGCTCCAAATCCCCGATCTTATAGAAGGCCTTGCCCTTGGCTTCGGCATCGGCATTGAGCAGGATCTGTTCGCCCTGATCCTTGCCCTTTGAACGCCGGGCAAAGATGGGCTGTTGGCCGCCGGTCTCATAGCGCGAATAGTATTCAAATGCGCCGTCGGGCGCGGGCACAGAGCTGTCATCCTGCTTGATGCGGCCCTTCATTTCCTCAAACATCTGGGCCTGCAGGCCTTCGGTCGAGGCGAGCATGGCCTTGGTATAGGCGTTTTCCGCCGTCAGATGCGCCTTGACGTCAGGCTTGATCAGGC
>CANGEH010000094.1 GCA_947452665.1 Caulobacteraceae bacterium | reverse complement strand
TCAGGTTGAGGACCGGGTCAAGGCGGCGATTGCCCGACTTGAAGCCACCCAGGTCAAGGCTGGCCGCGATATCAAGATTTATAAGATCTTTTCGACGGTCGATGAGACCCGGGCCAGCTATCACGCCACTTTGCTATCCATGCTCGAAGGCATGGGTCTGGCGGCCCTGGTGGTGTTTGCCTTTTTGCGCGAATGGCGCTCGACCGCGATTACCGCCATAGCCATGCCGCTATCCCTGGTCCCGACCTTTGCCTTTATGGCGATCATGGGCTTTAGCCTGAATGTGGTCACGCTTTTGGCCCTGACCCTGGTGATTGGCATTCTGGTCGACGACGCCATTGTCGAGATCGAGAATATTGAAAAGCGGATTCAGGCCGGGGCACGGCCCTATCGCGCCTCGATGGAGGGTGCCGATTCGATCGGCCTAGCCGTTGTTGCGACCACGGCGACCATTGTGGTGGTGTTTACGCCCGTCTCCTTCATGCCCGGTGTTGCAGGACAGTTTTTTAAAGAATTTGGCCTGACCGTCTCGGTCGCAGTCTTGTTCTCACTGGCGGTGGCGCGGTTTGTCACGCCCTTGATGGCGGCCTATCTGCTCAAGCCCGTACACCATGCCAAACCCCGCAAACCGTTTGACGGCCCCTATCGCAAGGCGCTGGACTGGGCGCTGGATCACCGGATCATTTCGGTCGCGGTCGGCGGCGCGGTGTTTGTCTTGTCGATTATGCTCACGGGTTTCTTGCCCAAGGGCTTCCAACCCGCCTCGAATGACAATTTCTACTATGTCAAGGTTCAGGGCTCGCCGGGGGCAACCCGCGCCGATATGGACCGCACAGTGGGCGAGGTTACGCGCTTGTTCATGGCGCGGCCGGAAACTGAAATGGTGTTTGCTCAGGTCGGTTCTACCATCATGACCACAGGTCCGGGCGGCGGCGGCGGCTCGGCGGACGTTCGGGACGGCACGATTACGGTGGTGCTGAAGGACAAGCGTGCCTTGACTGTGACCCAGATCAAGCAAGAAATGCGCGCTGACCTTCGCACCATACCCGATGCCCGCGTGAACTTCTTAGGCGGGTTTGGCAGTGCCGATGTCCAGACCATTCTCACCAGTGAAGATGGTCCTGCACTCGAACGTACCGCCTTGCAGGTCGAGCGGGAAATGCATGAGTTGGAACAGGTTTCCGACCCAAGGCCATCCTCGCCGCCTAGCGGTCCTGAAATCGTCATCCTGCCGCGCAAGGACGAGGCCGCAAGGCTTGGCACGACCGCTCAGGCGATTGCCGCTGCGGCCCGTATTGCGACCGTGGGCGATATTGATGCCAATGTGCCCAAATTTAATGATGCTGGCCGGCGTGTACCGATCCGGGTCCGGTTAGATGAGGCCGCACGCACCGACCTTGAAACCATCAAGGCCCTGCCTGTGGCGACCATGGGCGGCGGAACCGTGCCGCTTGGCGCTGTGGCTGATGTGGTCTTCCAGGCGGGCCCGGCCAAGATCAACCGGTTTAACCGCAAGCGCCAGATCACGATCGAGGCCGATCTGGATCATGGGGCTCAGTTGGGTGATGCGGTGGCGGCGATTGATAATCTGCCAACCATGAAGGCCCTGCCCGATGGCGTAAGGCCCGCGGCCGCCGGTGACCAAAAGGCTATGGCTGAACTATTTGGTGCCTTAGGCATGGCGATTTTTGCCGGGGTAAGCATGATTTATGGCGTGCTAGCCCTTCTGTTCCGCAGCTTCTTTAAACCTGCCACCATCCTATCGGCCTTGCCGTTGGCGATTGGCGGGGCGTTTCTTGGGCTGATGATCATGCATTTGTCGATCAGCCTGCCGTCCTTGATTGGCCTATTAATGCTGCTGGGTCTGGCCGCCAAGAATTCGATCCTGTTGGTGGACTATGCCATTGAGCTTGAGCGCACGGGCGTTAGTCAAAGACAGGCCCTGATCGAGGCCTGCCGCGAGCGGGCGCGGCCGATCATCATGACCACTGTGGCCATGGCCGCGGGCATGTTGCCGACGGCCCTGGCCCTGGGAAAGGGTTCGGAATTTCGCCAGCCCATGGCGGTTGCCGTGATTGGCGGCCTGATCACCTCGACCGTCTTGTCTCTGGTCCTGGTGCCGGTGGTCTATGAAGTGATTGATGACTTTGAAAACTGGCTCAAGCCCAAGCTGGCCCGCTTCATTACGCCCAAGGAAGCGCCAGAAGAAAAAGCCTGATAGGCGCAAGCGCGCCCTTCCCTGAAACAAGCAAGGAAGGGCGGATGCTGCTAGCTGGCGGTCTGGTCGCGGCCGCGGGCGGTGACTTCAAGCCGGGCTTGAGCGACCGAGGCGGCCGAGACGCCGGGGTTTAGCTTTTGCGAGACACTGGCCTCTAGGGCCACGGCGTCCTTGAAGGACAGGCCAAAGCCTTCATCGATCAGGGCCTTATAGTTTTGCGCCGCAGGCTGGGGCACGCTGGCCATATCGGCGGCCAGTTTTTGGCAGACGGCCAACAGGTCTTGCGGCTCGACCACCCGATTGATCAGACCCCAATCGGCAGCGGTGGCCGCATCGAGGAAATTGCCGGTCAAGGACAGCTCCTTAGCGCGGGAAATGCCAATGGCGCGGCTAAGCTTTTGCGACAGGCCCCAGCCGGGCATGATCCCGACCCGGGCATGGGTGTCGGCAAAACGGGCAAGCGTTGAGCCGATCAGCACGTCGCAGGCCAGCGCGACCTCAAAACCGCCGGTAATCGCTGCGCCATTGATCGCGCCAATGATCGGCTTTTTACAGGCATCCATGGCCGCAACCGGATTGGCTGCTGGGTCGGTGCCAACTGCGCTGCCTAGCGCGCCTTCCTCGGTGCCGAGCTCCTTAAGGTCCAGGCCTGCGCAAAATGCCCGGCCTGCGCCGGTCAGGACAATGGCGCGCACACTGTCATCGGCATCCAGCTTGACCAGAGCATCGCGCAAGGCCGTGCGCATGGCCCGTGACAAGGCATTCATGGCCTCAGGACGGTTTAGGGTCAGGGTCGCAACGGGCCCGTCAATTTCGACATTCAGCATGGGATTACTCTTGTTAAATCTGCGGTGAAGAAGCGGGGAGCATGGCTCTAGCGGCCATAACGGCTATTGAAAGCGTCAAGGGCCGCCATGATTTCGGTTTGATAGTCGGTTGCGACCTCGGTCTCGTCGGGACCATTGGTAAAGATGAAGAACTGGTCATCCTCAACCTGATCGGCAATGCGCTCACCCGCGGTTTCCCAGCCTATGCCCTTAGCTTGGGCGGTGGCGATCATTTGCGCCGCGACTTCAGTCGGCACTTCGCGCGGGCCGCCAAACCGGGCCTGACGATGGCGCAAGGAATCCCAGATATCGCTGACCACCACGCCGGGGCAGATGACGCCAGCGCTGATATTAGTGCCTGCAAAATCACGCCGCATACACAGACTATAGCCCATCAGGGCATGCTTGGCCGAGGTATAGGGGGCCAAGATGCCGCCGCGCTGGCTTTCTGGCAGGCCAAGCGCGTGTTCGGAGGCGGTGTTGACGATTTTGCAGTCCAGGCCACTGGCCAACATGCCGGGGGCAAAACTAGCAACGCCAGTATAGGCCCCGGTGACATTAACGGCGAATGACCAGTCCCACATATGGCGCTGCGTCTGGTGCACTGTGCCGCGCATGCCGACCCCGGCATTATTGAACAGCATCTGGACCGGCTGGCCAAACAAGGTGGGGGCAAGCGTCACCAAGGCGGTCCAGCTTTCGGTCTCGGTCACGTCAAGGCTTGCGCTCTTGGCGGCCAGACCCTGATCGCTCAGCGCCTTTGCGGCTTCTGCGGCACGATCAGACTGGATATCGGCCAGAATGACCTTGGCGCCCCGCTTGGCCAGGGCCGTGGCAATGCCAAGGCCTATGCCCGAAGCCCCGCCAGTAATGACCGCAACCGCGCCCGTGACCTGCATGGGTCTAGAACCCACCCAGCTTGGCATAGCGGTCGCGGTGAAAGGACGATCCGCCAAAACTGGCCTCGGCCACCCGCGCGCGCTTCATATAGAGGCCCGCATCATGGGCGTCGGTCATGCCAATGCCGCCATGCATCTGCACCATTTCATTGGAGGCGAGATGCAGCACGTCACCAACCTTGGCCTTGGCAAGCGAGGCTAGGGCGCGGACATCATTGGTCTTGTCATCCAAAGCATCGAGCGCGGCTTGAACGCAGGACCTAGCCAGTTCCAGATCGGTATAAAGCTTGGCTGCGCGGTGTTGCAGGGCCTGGAAGGTGCCAATGCCCTGGCCAAATTGGGTGCGGGTCTTGAGATAATCGAGCGTGATCTCAAAGGCCTGGGTGGCTGTGCCGATCATCTCAGCGGCAAGGCCGATCCGGGCCCGGTCTAAAGTAGCTTCCAAAACGCCAAAGCCGCCATCGACTGTGCCGAGCACGGCATCGCTATGGACGCTGACCTTGTCAAAACTGATATTGGCCACGCCGCGATGGTCGATCATGTGCAGGCCATGACGGCTAATGCCCTTGGCGCTGGCCTCGACAAGGAACAGGGTGATCCCGGCCTCATCGGCATGAGCGCCGCTGGTGCGGGCCGCCACGATCAGGAGGTCTGCGGCTAGGCCCTCAAGCACAAAGGTCTTTTTGCCGTTCAGCATATAGCCATCACCCGACTTGGTCGCCGTTAGGGCAATCTTGCTTGGCGCATGGTGGGCGGTTTCATCGACGGCCAGGCTGGCGACAATCTCACCCGCGGCAATCTTGGGCAGCCAGGCGGCCTGTTGATGGGCGTTGCCGCCAAGGATCAGGGCGCTGGCCACGGTCAAGGCCGTAGAGACCAAGGGCGAGGCGGTCAGGGTGCGGCCGGTCTCTTCCAGCACAAGGCCCAAACTACGATAGCCAAAATCAGCGCCGCCATGGCTTTCGGGGATAATCACCCCGGCCCAGCCCATCTGGGCCATGTCCTGCCAAAGCGCCGGATCAAAGCCGATCTCGCTCTTGGCCTCGCGCAGCTTGCGCAGGGCGCTGACGGGCGATTTTTCCTGGGCCCAGTCCTTGGCTGCGTCGCGCAGCATGACCTGTTCTTCGTTCAAGATCGCCATGGGCGTGTCTTCCTCTTATCGCGATTGGGTTTGGGCGGCCCAGGCAATCGCCTGTTCCAGCCGATCATTGCCCCAGAACAATTCGCCGTCTGGGGTGGTAAAACTGGGGCTGCCGAACAGGCCGCGCTCGGCCGCCTCGGCAGTATTGGCCTTCAATTCGGCCTTGGTCGTGTCGCTATTGGCCAAGGCCAGTACCGTGTCGGGGTCAGCGCCGAGTGCGCTGATCAGGCCGTGCAGCACTTCAGGTTCAGAGATTTCCAAGTCCCCTGCGAAGTTTGCGGCATAGACCGCCTTGGTAAAGGTCGCGGCCCAGCCGGGAGTCTTGTCCGCCAGAACAATGCGGGCGGCATGAAAGCCATTGCGCGGAAAGCGGCTAGGCGCTTGCAAGGGCAGGCCAAGTTCACCGCAAACCCGGTGCATGTCGCGCCACATATAGGTCCCCTTGACCGGGACCACATTGAACGGGCTATCGGTCATGCCTTGTTGAGCATGCAAGAGCGGGCCGAGCTGAAACGGCCGCCAGATCACCTCAACCCCCGCCGCCGCGGCCAAGGCCTCTATGCGATGGGCAGCGGGGTAGGAATAGGTCGAGGCAAATTCAAACCAGAAGGTCAGGCTGGCCATCGGGTTTACTGGTGATCCAGCAGGCCAAGCACGCGCTTGGCCACCACGTTCAGATTGATCTCAGACGTGCCGCCCTCGATGGAATTGCCCTTGGAGCGCAGCCAGGCGCGGGTTTCGCGCAGCTCGTCCTTGTCAAAGCCTTCGCCGTCCCAGCCCAGGCCCTGGTGGCCCATGGACTCGATCAAGAGCTCATACTTGTCCTGATTAAGCTTGGCGGCGGCATATTTGATGATCGAGGTGGCGGGGCTGATTGTGCCGCCGGCCTTGGATTCTTGCTCGACGCGGCGAACGGTCAAGGAAAACGCCTTGGCATCCATCTTATGGGCGGCAATGCGGCCGCGCAGATCGGCATCGGCAATTTGGCCGTTTTCTTCGCCAATATGGCCGCGCGCGACCTCTTCCAGTTCAAGTCCGGCAGCGCCGCCAAACCCGCCAGCCGAGATGTTTTGGCGCTCATATTGCAACAGGCGCTTGGCGATTTCCCAACCGCCATTGAGCTTGCCGACCAGCTGGGCCTTGGGCACCTTCACATCGGTAAAGAAGGTTTCGCAGAAGGGGGACTCGCCGCTGATGAGCTTGATCGGACGCGGCTCAACGCCGGGCGAGGTCATGTCAAACAGGACAAACGAAATGCCCTCATGCTTCTTGGTGTTGTCGGTGCGGACCAGACAAAAGATCCAGTCGGCCTGATCGGCATAGGAGGTCCAGACCTTCTGGCCATTGATCAGATAATGATCGCCCTTGTCCTCGGCCCGGGTTTGCAAGGCGGCGAGGTCAGAGCCAGCGCCCGGTTCGGAATAGCCCTGGCACCAGCGGGTTTCGCCGCTGATTATGCCGGGAAGGTGGGCGAGTTTTTGCTCTTCGGTGGCATATTCCAAAAGCACTGGGCCCAGCATCCAGATGCCGAACGAGAACAGGGCAGGCCGCGCCTTGATGCGGGCCATTTCCTGATCCAGCACCTTGGCTTCTTCGCGCGTCAGACCGCCGCCGCCATAGGCCTTGGGCCAGGTTGGCGCGGTCCAGCCCTTGGCCGCCATGCGGTCGAGCCAGATCTTGCTGTCTGGGTTTTTGAACTTGCCCTTGCGCCCGCCCCAGGGCGTTTCCTCGCCGGTCATCGGTGTGCGCATGGAGGCGGGACAATTGGCCTCCAGCCAGGTGCGGGTCTCGGCGCGAAAATCCTCAAGGCTAGCCATAGGTAACGTGTCCTTCATGGATCGAATGTTAGGGTGAGTTTAACGCGGCAAGGCCGGGGAGCAAGCCTTCAAAACGTTTGTTTGAGACCGCCTTATTCCGCCACTGACCAGATTGCCACGAATTCGCCTTAGAATTGACGGTATGATGGCATGACAATGGACATGAATGGATTCGTATGCGCTGGTCCCAGGACCTGAAGTCTGCCGCCTTGGCCTTGGCCCCCAACCTGGCTGCCATTATCACATTGGGCGCAGGCCTGATGTTGCTTGCCTCAGGGGCAACGCCGTCTTCGCCCGAAAGACTGCGCTGGCTGACACAATTGGCTCCGCTCTCGATCATTGAGGTCAGCCATTTTCTCTCCAGCATTTTGGGCCTGATCTTGGTCTTGTTGGCCTTTGGCCTTAGCCGGCGACTGGATGCGGCCTGGGCGGCAACGGTTGGCCTATTGGGCTTGGGTGCGGTCTTGGCCTTGCTAAAGGGTTTCAACTGGGAAGAGACAACCGCCCTAGCCTTGGTCGGTCTGGTCTTGGCGCCCTTACGCGCGGCCTTTCCACGAAAAGCGCGTCTAACGCGGATGGAGATTACGCCGGGCTGGATGCTGTCGGCCCTAGCGGCGATCGCGGGCAGCGGGTTCTTGGCCTATTGGTCGTTTAGCAATGTCGATTATTCCGATGAATTGTGGTGGCGCGTCGTTGCCGATGATGATGCTAGCCGCGCCTTGCGTGCATCGGCTGGTGTATCGATCCTGTTTATGGCCATCGGCATCTGGAGACTGATCTCGACCCCGGCCGCGCCGCCGGTGGTTGGCGATGATGACCCCAGCTTTGCCAAGGTACGCGCGATACTGGCGACTGCGGAAGGCTCCGGGCCTGACGCTAATCTGGCCCTATTGGGCGATAAGCGCTTCTTGTTTTCGCCCTCGGGGGAAAGCTTTTTGATGTTTGGCGTGCGCGGCCGGTCCTGGATTGCGCTGGGCCCCCCGGTTGGCAAGCGCGAAGAGCGGATG
>CANGEH010000093.1 GCA_947452665.1 Caulobacteraceae bacterium | reverse complement strand
GCCTCGCGCCAGGGTACAAATTCCCCGTCAAGCCAGATCCAGCCATCGCGATCATCAAAAGGCACGAGAGACATCGGCAAACCTTCCTCTTAAACTCAATTGCGCTATTACACGCCCCCGTCTGTGCGGCGTCAATCCAGACCAAGACCGTGGGGGAGGTTCCATAGCATGATCATTGCGTCATACATCCCCCTGATTGGCCAAAATTTGCTGCGGAAACAGGACATATGACCGCGCCAACGCCTGGCCGGGAACGCCACCTTTTGGTCGTCGATGATGATGACCGCATCCGCGCCTTGCTGAAAGAGTATCTGGCAAGGCAAGGCTTTCGCGTCACAGCGGCGCAAAATGCTGCCAGTGCGCGTGGTCTGTTAGAGACGTTTGATTTCGATCTGGCCGTATTTGACATCATGATGCCAGGCGAGGACGGATTTTCATTGGCGCGCTGGGTCAGGGCACGGCCCGGCCCGGTTGCCGCAACCCCAATCTTGATGCTGACCGCTCGGGGTCTGGCCGAGGACCGAATCGAGGGCCTGAAGCTTGGTGCCGATGACTATCTGGCCAAGCCGTTTGAGCCGCAGGAATTATTGCTGCGCATCGAGGCCATATTGCGCCGCACCCAGGCGCGCCCGACCGGACAGGAGCGGCTTAAGCTTGGGGATTGCGTGTTTGACTGTGACCGGGGCGAGCTTTTCCGCAACGAGGCCCCAGTGCGCCTGACCGAGGCCGAGGCCCAGCTTTTACGCCAGCTAGCCCTATCGGCCCACACACCGATTGACCGGATGGACCTTGCCCGCGACACGGCCGATATTACCGGCCGGGCGGTCGATGTGCAGGTCACACGCCTGCGCCGTAAGATCGAGGATGACCCGAAGAATCCGCGCTATCTGCAAACCGTGCGCGGGGTCGGCTATATGTTGGCGCCCGACTGATGGAAAAGACCAAGACATCACGGCGGTTTATGGGCTTGGCCTGGGCCAGGCTTGTCCGGGCAATCAAGCGGCTAATGCCCACCAGCCTGTTTGGCCGCTCCTTGCTGATTATTGTCCTGCCCGTAGCCATCATGCAGATCGCCGTGACCTGGGCGTTTTTTGACGCCCATTGGGAGACGGTGACCAGCCGCCTGTCCGAGGGCCTAGCCGGTGACATTGCTTGGGCGGTCGAAAGCTATCGCGATGACCCCTCGCCCACGGCCCTGGCCAAGATCGCGCAAAGGGCTGAGCGGTCCATGAGCCTATCGATTGTGCTGCAAGAGGGCCGCACCCTGCCGACCGGGCGAAGGCCGTCCCTGTTTGCCGCGCTTGACCGCTCCTTGCAAAGGGCGCTGGAGGCGAGGCTTGATGCGCCCTTCTGGTTCGACACCACCCGCTATCCTGCCTATGTCGATATCCGGGTCCAAACGGCCAAGGGCGTCTTGCGGATCATTGCGCCTAGGGACCGGGCCTTTGCTACCCAGGGCCATATCTTTATCCTGTGGATGACCGGAGTGACCTTGCTTTTAACCGGCATAGCCATTGGCTTTATCCGCAATCAGGTCCGGGCGATTGAACGCCTGGCCGAGGCGGCGGACGCGTTTGGCCGCGGCGGCGATGTCGCGGCCTTTAAGCCCTATGGCGCGCGCGAGGTGCGCCAGGCGGCCGCGGCCTTTATCGCCATGAAGGACCGCATCCAGGCCCATATTGAACAGCGCACCGTCATGCTCGCCGCTGTCGGTCACGATCTTCGCACGCCCCTGACTCGGCTCAAGCTGGAACTGGCCTTGGCCGAGCCTTCGGAGCGGATTGCGGCCATGAAGGGCGACCTGGCCGAGATGGAGCATATGATCGACGAATACCTCGATTTTGCCCGCGGCGAAGGCGGCGAGGCGGCCGAGACCCTTGCGCTGGAAACCCTGATCGGGGCGGTTGTGCAGGGGGCTGAACACCTCGGTGCCCAAATCCAGGTGGCGATTGAACCCAGGCTTGAGACCCGGGCCCGGCCCATGGCGCTGAAACGGGCCCTGTCCAATCTGGTGATCAATGCCGCCAGCCATGGTCGGCGGGTCGAGATTTCCGCAGCGCTCTGCGATCAAGACAGTATTGAGATTGCCATTGAGGATGATGGCCCCGGCATTGATCCGGCCCGCTATGAAGAGGCCTTCCGCCCGTTCAGCCGTCTGGACGAGTCGCGCAATCAAAACGAAAAAGGCGTGGGATTGGGCCTGGCCATTGCCCGCGATGTGGCGCGCAATCACGGCGGCGATGTTCATCTAGCGCCCTCAGCCCTAGGCGGTCTGAAGGCCATTTTACGGCTCCCATCGGCCCTAGCCTAGGTGGGTTCAGCCGATAAAGGCGTCTTGGGTATAGCCTTGAAAATATAAGAGCGCGGTCAGGTCACTATAATCGATGCGCGCATGAGCCTTGGCCGCGACAATCGGCTTGGCGCGGTAGGCTATGCCAAGCCCAGCCACCTCAATCATGGCCAAATCATTGGCCCCGTCGCCAATGGCTATGGTCTGGGATAGGTCGAGGCCCAAAGCCTTCGCTTCTTGTTCAAGGCTGGCCTGTTTGGCGGCCTTGCCGAGTATGGGCTCTGCCACCGCACCGGTTAGGACACCATCGACCTCGATCAGGCGATTGGCCCGGTCCCCTGCAAAGCCCGCAGCAGCCGCCACGCGGGCTGTGAAAAACGTAAAACCGCCAGAGACCAGAAGGCACCGTGCACCCGACGCCGCCATGGTACCAATCAGGGTCTTGGCCCCTTCATTTAAACGCACACGCTCATCATAACAGGTCTGAAGTACGGAGACGGGCAGACCTTTCAGCATCGCCACCCGCTCGCGCAGGGCCGCTTCAAAATCGAGTTCGCCGCGCATGGACCGCTCGGTAATGGCCGCGACCACGGCCTTGACCCCGGCAAAATCAGCCAACTCATCTAGGCACTCGCAGCCAATCATGGTGGAGTCCATATCGGCGATCAGCAAAAGCTTGCGCCGCCCCTCGGCCACCTGAACACAGTGATCGACGCAATGGTCTTTCAAGGCGTGATCGACCTGTGCCCTCAGGGCCAAAAGGTCTTGCGCCTCGACCACAATATCCAGCGCCCCGGCCCCCAGGCTGGCCGCTTCAACCCGGCCCAACAGCGGTAAAAGCCGTGCGCGCGCCTGTTCGGTCGCGGCGGGATCGGGCGAAACAAGGGTGATGGCGATCTGCATGGTTTGGCAGTAAACGCCCAAGGCGGCTGGATCAAGGCCAAGCGCTTGCCAAACGCCCCTTTCGCACGGGCAGGGTTTGGTGTTTGGTAGGGGGGTGAACCCGCCATCCATCATCCTGATTGCCGGACCCACGGCCAGCGGCAAGTCAGCCCTGGCCCTGGACCTCGCCCAAAGCCTTGGCGGCGAGATCGTCAATGCCGATGCCCAGCAAATCTATCAGGCCCTACCGCGCTTAACCGCAAGGCCAAGCCCAGGCGAGATGGCCCGCGTGCCGCATCACCTGTTTGCCGTCGCCGGTCCTGACCAGTCCTGGTCTGTCGGGCACTGGCTTCGGGCCTGCTGCACGATTTTGGACGATATTAGGCGCCGAGGGCGGACGGCCCTGATTGTCGGTGGCACAGGCCTTTATTTCAGCGCCTTAACTAGGGGCCTGGCCGATATTCCGCCCGTGCCGCTCAGCATGCGTGATGCGGTCGAGGCAAGGCTTGACCAAGAGGGTGAGGCGCAGTTTCGCCAAGGTCTTGCCAGGATTGATCCGGCCGCTGAGGCGCGCATTGCCCCCGGCGATCGCCAACGCCTGATCCGCGCCTTGGCTGTGGCAGAAGCCACCGGCCAGTCGCTTAGCCAGTGGCAGTCCGATACCCAGCCAGCACTGGGACCCGATGGCTGGCGCGGCCTGGTGATCGAGCCGGACCGTAAGGCGCTCTATAAACGCTGCGATGCGCGGCTCGCTTCCATGCTGGAGGCCGGGGTATTGGACGAGGTGGCCGAGCTTATGGCCATGAACCTTGATCCGGCCCTGCCGGCGCTCAAGGCCGTCGGCTATCGCGAATTTGCCGGTCACCTAGCCGGTGGAACCCACCTAGACGAGGCCCTCGCCCAGGCCCAGATGCAAACCCGGCGCTATGCCAAGCGGCAATTGACCTGGTTTCGCAACCAGACCCCGGATTGGGGCCGCCTGACGTCACCCGCCGCAGATGAGGCTGAAAGGTTGATTTTTGCGCCAACAGGCCGCTTGACCCCTGCGCCATAGCGTGGCACTGATCAAAACAGCAGTTTCGGAGAAAACTCGTGCGCACTTATACGATCGTACTTATTGAGCGGCCGTCCTCGGTTTGATCACCTGATCAAGCCGTGCCGGTCGCGTCTCCAATGGGCCCCTCGAGGGCCTTTTTCTTTGCCTTATTGCCTTATGACCTGATCCCCTAACCCCTCTGCATCGTGTGATCCCATGAACACCATCACAACCGCTTCAAAGACCCAGGCCACCAGCAGCCGCACCATGACCGGCGCTGAAATGGTGGTGCGTGCCCTGATGGATCAGGGGGTAGACACGCTGTTTGGCTATCCCGGCGGCGCGATCTTGCCGATCTATGATGCCCTGTTCCACCAGCCGAGCCTCAAGCATGTTCTGGTGCGTCATGAACAAGGTGCAACCCATGCGGCCGAGGGCTATGCGCGGTCTTCGGGCAAACCGGGCGTGGTCTTGGTCACCTCTGGGCCGGGGGCAACCAATGCCATTACGGGCATTGTTGATGCCTTGATGGACTCCATTCCCATGGTGGTGATTACTGGCCAGGTGCCGACCCATCTGATCGGCTCGGACGCGTTTCAGGAATGCGATACGGTCGGCATTACCCGCTCCTGCACCAAGCATAATTATCTGGTCAAGCACACGGCCGACCTGCCGCGCATCCTGCATGAGGCCTTTCATATTGCCACATCGGGCCGCCCCGGCCCCGTGGTCATCGACATCCCAAAAGACATCCAGTTTGGATCGGCCGAGTATTATGGCCCAGACGAGGTGGTGTTCCCGCACAACTACGCCCCGCGTACCAAGGGTGACGCCGCCAAGATTGCCGAAGCGGTCGAGCTAATCGCCAAGGCCAAGCGCCCGGTCTTTTATACCGGCGGCGGCGTGATCAATTCCGGGCCCAATGCCAGCGAGGCCTTGCGCAAATTCGCCGCCATGGTCGGGGCACCTGTGACCTCAACCCTAATGGGGCTGGGCGCGTTTCCAGCCGCCGACCCGCAATGGCTGGGCATGCTGGGCATGCACGGCACGTTTGAAGCCAATAATGCCATGCATGACTGCGATGTGATGATCGCGCTGGGCTCGCGCTTTGATGACCGCGTCACAGGTCGCCTCGACGCCTTCTCGCCCGGCTCGAAAAAGATCCATGTCGATATTGACCCCTCCTCGATCAATAAGACCGTGCGAGTGGATATTGGCATTGTCGGTGATGTCGGCTCGGTGATCGAGGACATGATGGCGGTCTGGATCGCGAGCAAGGCCAAGATTGATCGCGAGGCCTTGAGCCGCTGGTGGGCCCAGATCGATGCCTGGCGCGCCCGCAACTGCCTTGATTATCGCCCCTCAGACACCGAGATAAAACCGCAATATGCGGTGGAGCGGCTCTATGCCCTGACCAAGGACCGCGACGCCTATATCACCACAGAGGTTGGTCAGCACCAGATGTGGGCCGCCCAGTATTACCGGTTTGAACAGCCCAATCGCTGGATGACCTCTGGCGGACTTGGCACTATGGGCTATGGCCTGCCCGCCGCCGTGGGCGTGCAACTGGCCCATCCCGGCAGCCTGGTGATCGATATTGCCGGCGAGGCCTCGATCCAAATGACCATGCAGGAAATCTCGACCGCCATTCAGTACAAGCTGCCGATCAAGATCTTCATCCTGAACAATGAATGGATGGGCATGGTGCGCCAGTGGCAACAATTGCTGCATGGCGAGCGCTACAGCCATTCCTATAGCGAGAGCTTGCCTGATTTCGTGAAATTGGCCGAGGCTTATGGTGCGGTTGGCCTTCGCGCCTCGACGCCGCAGGAGCTGGATGCCAAGATCCTGGAAATGATCGACTGCCCCCACCCGGTGATTTTCGACTGCCGGGTGACCAAGAATGAGAATTGTCTGCCCATGATCCCATCGGGCAAGGCACACAATGAAATGATCTTGGCCGATATGGGCGTGGATCTAAACACGGCTATTGATGTGGAAGGCCGCGGACTGGTCTAAGCGGTCTTAGCGCCCGTATTCGAACTTTAAACAAGGACTAGCCATGCCCGCTGATCAACCCGGCTCTGCCTATTTCATGGACCATCTGGACGTGGCCGAGCAGCGCGCGACCTTTGCCATTATTGTCGCCAATGAGCCGGGCGTGCTGCACCGGGTCGTGGGGCTGTTTTCGGCGCGCGGCTATAATATCGAAAGCCTGACCGTGGCCGAGACCGACCACAGGGCCCATACCTCGCGCATCACCATTGTCACGTCGGGGACCCGCGAAACCCTCGACCAGATCCGCGCCCAGCTGGAAAAGATGGTCGCCACGCATGAGATTCGCGATGTGACCCGCGATCCCCTCGGCGTTGAGCGCGAAATGGCCCTGATCAAGGTGCATGGCACTGGGCTGGAGCGGGTCGAGGCCTTGCGCGTTGCCGATATCTTCCGCGCCAAGGTGGTCGATACTACGCATGAGAGCTTTATCTTCGAACTGACCGGGGCCTCGACCAAGATTGACAAGTTCGTCGATCTGATGCGGCCCTTGGGCCTGGTTGAGGTATCGCGCACCGGCGTCCTGTCCATTACCCGCGGGCCCGAAGCCCTATAGGCCGATTAGCATGACCCTATTGACCTTAAGCGACCTGCCCCTGCCCCTGTTGGCGCGCGGCAAGGTGCGCGATGTTTATGCGGTGGGTGATGACCAGCTATTGCTGGTCGCCTCTGACCGGATCAGCGCCTTTGATGTGGTGATGAACGAGCCTGTGCCGTTCAAGGGCCTGGTCCTGACCCAGCTATCGATCTGGTGGTTTGACCAGCTCAAGGCGGTGACACCGCACCATCTGATCAGCGCCGATACCGACACAATCATTGCCGCCATACCCAAGCTAGCGCCGTTTCGGGCCCAGATTGCCGGGCGCAGCATGCTGTGCCGCCGCACCCAGGTGGTGCCGTTTGAATGCGTCGTGCGCGGCTATATTTCCGGCTCGGCCTGGAAGGAATACAAGACCTCTGGCACCTTGGCGGGCGAGGGCTTGAAGCCTGGCTTGCAAGAAAGTGACCGGCTGGATCCGGCCCTGTTTAGCCCAGCGACCAAGGCCGAAAGCGGTCATGATGAAAATATTGGTGTGGCCGATCTTTATGCGCGCCTAGGCCATGACCTTGCCAGTGAACTCGAGGCCCTGAGCCGCAAGATCTACGAGACCGGCCGGGCCAAGGCGGCTGAGCGCGGTATTATCATTGCCGATACCAAGTTTGAATTTGGCCGCGATCCATCCGGCCAGATCATTCTGATCGATGAAGTCATGACCCCGGATAGCTCGCGCTTTTGGCCTGCTGACCAATATGCACCTGGACGCGGGCAACCAAGCTTTGACAAACAGCCCCTGCGCGATTGGCTCGATGCCGAACGCGCGAGCGGCCGCTGGAACGGCGAGGCCCCGGCCCCGCCCTTGCCGCCACAGGTGATTGCCGCCACGTCAGAGCGTTATCTGGCCGTCTATGCGCTCTTGACCGGCAAGGCCCTCGATACCGAGGCCTTCTTCTAGACACCGAGCCTAAGACCCCTTCCGTTCCGGCATGAACGGGCCTATATTAGACCTGTTCGACGACGGTCGGACTATGGGGATAAAGGCGCGTGCAATAAACGGACTGGACCCGGGTGCGATTCCCGGCGGCTCCACCAAATCTTCCCCCGCGTTATCGGCGGACT
>CANGEH010000092.1 GCA_947452665.1 Caulobacteraceae bacterium | reverse complement strand
TGCCAATGGCGGCTTTGCCGTAACCGGCTATGGCATTGAGCGCATCCGCACGGCTGCGGGCAAGATTCTTTATGACCACAATGTCGCCAAACCGCCCAAGGTCTCGGTGATTGGTACGCCCGCCCTGCCTGAAATGACCCGGATGTTGCGCCAAGTCTTGATCAGCGGCACAGGCACGCGGGCGCGGATTCCCGGCTATGATCTGGCCGGCAAGACCGGCACCACCAGCGATTATAAGGATGCCTGGTTTGTTGGCTATACGGGCGGCTTTACAGCAGCGGTCTGGGTCGGGCGCGATGACAATACGCCGATGAAAAAAATCACCGGTGGCAGTTCCCCGGCAGAGATCTGGTACGGCTTTATGGCCACAGCCCTGCCAAGGCTCAATGTCCAGACCATACCGGGCGACCCGGTGTCAGGGCCCGACCCAATCGGCGACCTGATCGGTCAGACGACAACGGATCCATCGGCAGAGCCCGGCGTGTCAGCGTCTGATCCCGCTCAACCGGCGATTAATTAGGCGTCTCGACCAAGGCGCCCACGGCATGAAGATCGGGGCCAAATTTGCGCAACCAGGCCCGGCTTGACCTTGGATCGCCGACCAGGGCCTTGACCTGGGCCCAAAACCGCGGCCCGTGATTGGCCTCGATCAGGTGCGCGCATTCATGCGCTGCGACATAGTCCAGCACCTCGAACGGGGCCAGAACCAGTCGCCAGGAATAGCGGATCTGGCCCACCGTCACGGCTGCGCCTAGGCCGCGGCGCGCGCTGGGTTTGCACGAGCCCCAGCGGCCCTTGGCATCCATCACCGCCACGGTCGGCATGGGCTGGTTGAGGTTTTGGGCGTGAAATTGAGTGCGTTCGCGCAAGATGTCCAAGGCCCGGGCCTGAAGGGCGCGCAAGACCGCACGGCGAAAGCCCGCCTCATCCGCGCCGCCGCAGACCAAGACCCGATCATCGCCGTCTTCCAGCCACTGGGCCGGACTGCGCGCACCGCTGGCCTGTTGCAGCCGCCACGCCTGACCCAGAACCGTCAATCTATGGCCCGGGCAAAGCGCCATGGGCGTCGGCAGGGCCTGAATCTGAGCCCAGATCCATTCTTGGCGCTGGTGAGCGAAGGCCGCCGCGCCTTGCAGATCCTGCAGACTTGGGGCCGTGGCAATGATCTGGCGGCGACCGGCATCCAGCCTCAGACTGATGCGTCTGGCCCGCGCACTAACGCGCAAAAGCACGGCAACCCCGGCCACCTCCAGACGATCACCGTCTTGAAGGCCTGGATGTGACTGAGACTGGCGACGGAAAAACACCATGGATCAGAAACCTAAACCGCTTTGGCCAGACTTGGCTAGGCCTGAGCCGCCTGCGCCTTGGCGATCATGTCGCGGACCTTAGGGTAAATGTCTTCGCGAAACCGGCGGCCATTAAACACGCCATAATGCCCGACATCCGGATGAACATAGAGCTGGCGCATATCCTCGTCGATCGCCGTACACAGGGCATGCGCCGCCTGGGTCTGGCCGACGCCCGATATGTCATCCTTGGCCCCCTCGACCGTCATCAAGGCAATATCGGTGATCTGGTCTGGCCGCACCAGACGGCCCCTATGCATTAGTTCGCCCTTGGGCAGGGCATAGGCCTGGAACACATAATCGATGGTTTGTAGATAAAACTCTTCGGTCAGGTCCAGAACCGACAGGTATTCGTCATAAAATTCAAGGTGCTTGTCGGCCTCGTCACCATCACCCGCGACCAGATCTTTGAAATATTTCTGATGCGCCTCTTGGTGGCGATCCTTGTTCATCGACATGAAGCTATAGAGCTGGACAAAGCCTGGATAGACCCGGCGCATCATGCCGGCATAGGGGGGCGGAACCGTATAGATCATATTGGACTTGAACCAGGCAAAGGGGCGCTCCTCGGCCAGCTTATTGGTCACAGTGGGCGACAGACGCGCATCCACCGGTGAGCCCATAAAGGTCATACTGGCCGGACGGCAAGGATCGGCATCTTCTGCCATCAGGGCTACAGCCGCCAAGACCGGCGGACCAGGCTGGCAGACCGCAACCACATGCGCCCGTGTGCCCAGATGGGTCAGCATGGACCGGACATGGTCAATATAGTCGTGAAAATCAAACCGACCCTCGATCATGGGCACTTCGCGCGCATTGACCCAGTCGGTAATATAGACCTCGTGATCTTGCAAAAACCCTTCGACCGTACCGCGCAACAAGGTGGCATAATGGCCCGATAAGGGCGCCACGATCAGGACAGGCGGGGACTTACCCGTGCGGCCAAGCCTGGCCATATCGGCGGGGTCTCGGCGAAAATGCAGCATCTTGCACCAGGGCGAGGCCCAGACCACCGAATGGGTCACGCCGACCGATTGACCCTCAATCATGATGCTGTCGAGCTTCCAGTCCGGCTTGCCGTAACGGCGCGTGACATTGGAAAACAGATCGGCCGCCGCAAACAGGGTCTTGCCGAACTGGGTCTCGGCCGCTGGATTGAGCGCCGAACGCCAAAATTCGCGGGTTATCCGCGCCGCCGCCCGCAAGGGTGCCGTGGCATAAAAGGTCGCTTCGTGAACCGAATAGAGCATGACTGCGCCCCCAAATTACATTGTGCAGCGCAACATAACACCCAAACCTTAAGCCCTGTCTATCACCAGATTCAAAACACGGTTTGGCCAGACCCTATTTGATGAGCCTAGTGCTCGGCCATGGCCTGGCGGATCTGGTTGGCGGTCTCGTCGGGGGTTAGGCCATAAGCCAGGACCCGAGCAAATTTTCCTTCTGGATTCATCAAATAAATCAATGATGTGTGATTAACCAGATAGGTCTCACCGTCGCCCTCCTTGGCAAAATAGACGCGGTAAGCCTTGGCCGTATCGGCAATCTGTTGCGGCGTGCCGGTCAGGCCAATCACGCCCTTTGGAAAACCTGGGCTGGCCAGATAGGCCTTTAAGGCCTTGGGCGAGTCGCGGCCTGGATCGACACTGACAAACACAATCTGAAAATCCTTCGCAGGTGCACCCAATAGGCCTGAGGCCGCGCCAAGGGTCTGCAAGGTGGTGGGGCAGACATCCGGGCAATAGGTAAAGCCAAAAAACACCGCCGTCCATTTGCCCTTGAGCAAGGCCTGATCGACCTTCCGGCCATCTTGATCCACCAATTGAAACGGCCCACCAATCTGGATATCGGCCGCGGCCGCTGGTCCCGGCCGTGCTTGTTGCCGCACAAGGCTAAAGCCGACCAGGCCCAGCAGCACCAAGATACAACTGAGGCTCACAATCAGGCGAAGTCGGGTCAAGGTGGGTCTCCTGGGATATTTGGCCGAAAACGCGCTAGATTGCTGGGCCATGCATAATACAAGACTATAGGTTTTGTCTCGGTTTGCCGATTGGACCCCCTTAATGCCTAGGCCTAGCAAGATTTCAGAGACGGCGCCGACACCAGGCGCTGCCAATCCGTGGTCAGGCAGTGATCTTTTATGGCATGGCCGGTTTAATCGCGGCCGATTGCGGATACGCACCTTGATGGTGCTGCGCTGGCTGGGGATTGGGGGCCAGACCATAGCCATATTGGTGGTCGGTCTTGGGCTGGGTTTTGACATTCCCTATGCCTGGTGCCTCAGCCTGGTGGCCTTGAGTGCCTGGCTAAACATTCTTTTATTGCTGGGCTCGCCCAATCAAAGACTGGCCAGAAACTGGGAGGCAACCATCCAGCTTGGCCTCGATATAGCCCAGCTGACGGCCCTGCTCTATTTGACCGGCGGCATTACCAACCCCTTCTCCTTGCTCTTGATCGCGCCGGTAACCCTAGCGGCCGCAACCCTGCCTGGTCGGTATGCAGTAGGTTTGGGTGCCTTGGCCGGGCTGGCAACCTTGGTGCTTAGCCTCTGGTCCCTGCCCCTGCCCTGGACCGATGGAGCAGCCATCGCTTTTCCCCTGCTTTACCGGTTTGGCATGGCGGTCGCGACCATAACCGGGATTGCCTTTACCGCGGGCTATGCCTGGCAGGCCTCGGTCGAGGCGGCCAGAATGGAGCTGGCCCTGACCATGACCCAGACCGTACTGGCACGGGAACAAAGGCTCTCGGCCCTTGGCGGTCTAGCGGCGGCGGCGGCGCATGAACTGGGCACACCGCTGGCCACCATCTCGATTGTAGCCAAAGAAATGGTGCGCGAATCGCCAGAAGGGACCTTGCGCGAAGACGCCGAGCTTTTAGTGTCCCAGGCCGAACGCTGCCGCGACATCCTGCGCAAACTGACCCAAGAGCCAGAGACGGGCGATCTGGTCCACGGCCGAATGGGCTTAAAGCAATTTGTCGATGAGGTGGCAGAGCCCTATCTGCACGACCGCATTTCGGTTGAGGCCATGGTGAGCGGCAAGCCAGGCGCGACAGCACCCGATATCCAGCGCATGCCCGAAGTCCTGCATGCCATGATTTCATTGGCCGAAAATGCCGTCGATTTTGCGCGCTCAAAAGTTCTGGTTACGGCCAGGTTTGATGACCGTACCATTGGCATAGAAGTGCGCGACGATGGCCCAGGCTTTGCGCCTGACATTTTGCTAAAACTTGGCGAGCCCTATGTCACCAGCCGCCCAGGCGGGGAAGATTCGCGGTCCGGTCATATGGGTATGGGCCTTGGCTTTTTCATTGCCAAGACCTTGCTTGAGCGAACCGGCGCCACTGTGGCGTTTCGCAATGGCCCCAAGGGTGGTGCGATTGTTAGCGCCCGCTGGCCCAGAGACCGGATTGAGGCGCTCTAGAGCGCGGCCAAAACCGCCTCGCCCATCTGGGCCGTGGATAGGGTGCCGCCAATATCGCGAGTACGAGCGCCTTGATTGAGCGCGGACTCAACCGCCGCATAAAGCCGGTCAGCCAGATCGGCCCGGCCAAGCGACCAGCGCAGGGCCATTTCAAACGACAATATGGCCGCAATTGGATTGGCCACGCCTTGGCCTGCAATATCCGGAGCCGAGCCATGGATCGGCTCATAAAGCCCAGGCTTGCCCGCCTCGCCCAGCGCCGCGGATGGCAATAGACCGATTGACCCGGTGGCCATCGAGGCCTGATCCGATAAGAGGTCGCCAAACAGATTATCGGTGACAATCACATCAAATTGTTTGGGATTGCGCACCAATTGCATGGAGCAATTATCGGCCAGCATGTGCTCGAGCTTAACATCGCTATAGTCGCGCTTATGCAGGTCGGTGACCACTTCGCGCCACAAAAGCCCGCTTTCCATGACATTGGATTTTTCGGCGCTCGTGACGCGGTTATCGCGGGTACGGGCCAGTTCAAACGCAACGCGGGCAATGCGCTCAATCTCGCTGGTCGTATAAACCTGCGTATCAAAGCCGCGCCTTTGGCCATCCGCCAAGGTCTCGATGCCGCGCGGCTGGCCAAAATAGACCCCGCCGCAAAGCTCGCGCACAATCATAATATCAAGGCCCGCCACCACTTCGCGGCGCAAGGATGAAGCATCGGCAAGCGCGTCAAAACAAATGGCAGGGCGAAGATTGGCAAACACCTCCATCTCTTGGCGCAGCTGCAATAGCCCAGCCTCTGGGCGCACATCGCGGCCAACCCCGGCCCATTTGGGACCGCCGACAGCGCCCATCAAGACCGCATCAACCCGCTTGGCCAGGGTCATGGCCTCAACCGTCAGGGGCGTGCCATATTCGTCATAACTGGCCCCGCCAAACGGGCGCTCTTCGATCTTGAGCTCAAGACCGGCCCGATTAATCAAGGCCGTGACAATGCCGCGCACCTCGGCACAGACTTCGGGACCAATGCCATCGCCAGGCAGGAGCAGGAGGGTTTTCATGCGAATTCTCGATCTGATTTCTAGTATCTATAATTATTGTAACGCCAATTGAGACAATACAGTCTTAACGGCGCGATTAGGCCGCGACCCAGGGCTGAGTTTGAAGACGCTGCTGCTCAAACGCATCAATGCTCGAGACATGCTGCAGGGTCTCGCCAATGGCATCGAGGCCCTTGACCAGCTTTTCCTGACGACCGGCATCAAGCTTGAAATCGACAATCCGGCCTGAAGGCAGGGTTACGGTCCGGGCCTCGAGATCGACGCTGAACACATGATTGCCGCCCTTGGCCTCGTCCATCAGGCCGCGCACATCGTCCCCGGGCAGGACAATCGGCAAGAGACCATTATTGAAGCAATTATTATAAAAAATGTCGGCAAAACTGGTGGCGATTACGCAGCGAATGCCAAAATCTTCCAAGGCCCAGGGCGCATGTTCGCGGCTGGAGCCACAGCCAAAATTATCACCGGCAATCAATATGCCCGCGCCCTGATAATCGGCGCGATTGAGCACGAAATCGGGCCTTGGCGTGCCATCGGCCTCATAACGCATGGCCGCAAATAGGCCCTTGCCCAGGCCGGTGCGCTCGACCGTTTTCAAATAGCGGGCCGGAATGATCTGGTCGGTATCAATATTGGCAATATCCAGCGGCACGGCGCGGGCATCGAGACGGGTAAAGGGCTTCATGGCTCAAGCCTCCTCTGCGATAGCTTCGAGCGGCGGCAGGTCGCGCACATCGATCAGATGACCGGCAATCGCGGCGGCGGCTGCCATGGCCGGGCTCATCAAATGGGTGCGGCCGCCTGGGCCTTGGCGGCCCTCAAAATTGCGATTCGAGGTCGAGGCACAGCGCTCGCCTGGGGCTAGCTTGTCCGGGTTCATGCCAAGGCACATGGAACAGCCCGGCTCGCGCCAGTCAAAACCGGCTGCGATCAAGACCTGGTCCAGACCTTCAGATTCGGCCTGTTCACGCACCAGGCCAGAGCCTGGCACCACCATGGCCCGCACATGATCTGAAACCTTGCGGCCCCTCGCCACATCGGCCGCCGCGCGTAAATCCTCGATCCGGCTATTGGTGCAAGAGCCGATAAACACCCGGTCAATCTTAGCCTCGCTAATGGCTTGGCCGCCGGTGAGGCCCATATAATCCAGGGCCCGCTGAATCTGGCTGGCGCGCTCGGCATTGGGCGCATCCTTTGGGTCAGGCACATGGCCAGACACAGGCACCACATCTTGCGGGCTTGTGCCCCAGGTCACCAGCGGGGTTAGGGCCGCCGCGTCAATGCGGATTTCACGGTCAAAGACCGCATCCTTGTCGCTATGAAGCGCGGCCCAATAGGTCATGGCCGCTTCCCAGGCCGCGCCCTTGGGCGCTGCGGGCCGGCCGCGCATATAGTCAAAGGTCTTGGCGTCGGGCGCGATCAGACCGGCCTTGGCCCCGGCCTCAATCGTCATATTACAAAGGGTCATGCGCCCTTCCATCGACAGGGCCTCAATCGCCGGACCCGCATATTCGATCACAGAGCCCGTGCCGCCGCCGGTGCCAATCATGCCAATTAGGGCCAGGGCATAGTCCTTGGCACCAACGCCTAGGCCAGGCGTGCCCTCGACCCAGACCAGCATATTCTTGGCCTTGCGCTGGCGCAGGGTCTGGGTGGCCAGCACATGCTCAACCTCGGACGTGCCAATACCGTGGGCAAGCGCGCCAAACGCGCCATGAGTCGAGGTATGGCTATCGCCGCAGACAATGGTCATGCCCGGCTGGCTGCGGCCCTGTTCGGGGCCCACCACATGCACAATGCCATTGCGAATATCGCCCATGGGGAAGAACTCAATCCCGGCGGCCGCAACATTGCGCTCAAGCGTCTGAAGCTGAAGCCGCGCCTCAGCATCGGTCACGGCCCCGGTCCCCGCCGCCTGATTTTCGGTCGGCACATTATGATCGGCCACGGCCAAGGTGCGGTCTGGCCTGCGCACAGGCCTTCCCGCCGCCTTGAGGCCAGCAAAGGCCTGGGGCGTGGTCACCTCATGGATCAGGTGCAGGTCAATATAAAGGATGGTCTCACCATTGGCATCGTCCGCCACCCGGTGCGCATCCCAGATCTT
>CANGEH010000091.1 GCA_947452665.1 Caulobacteraceae bacterium | reverse complement strand
GGCAAGGTGCCGACCGCGCATGTGCGCCGCGTCTATGGCAAGTCCTTGATGGGCGAGGTGATTGAGCAGGCCTTTAACGAGACCAGCCAAAAAGTGCTTGAGGACAATAAGCTGCGCCCCGCGGCCCAGCCCGACCTGAAGCCCGACTCCGATATGGACAAGGTCTTGGCCGGTCAGGCTGACCTTAGCTATGAGCTGTCGGTCGAGCTGATGCCCGATTTTGAGCCAGTTGATCCGGCCTCCCTGTCCTTGACCCGTCCAGTCTATAAGCCTGCTGATGCCGAGGTCGATGAGGCCCTGACCGAGCTTGCCAGCCAGAACAAGACTTATGAACCCCGCAAGGGTAAGTCCTTGAAGGCCAAGAAGGACGATATGGTCGTGATCGACTTTATCGGCCGTATTGACGGCGTTGCCTTTGAAGGCGGCACGGGCACCGATAGCGAACTGGTGCTGGGTTCGGGCTCGTTTATCCCCGGCTTTGAAGACCAGCTGATCGGGGCCAATCCTGAGGATGTGGTCATGGTCAATGTCACCTTCCCAGAGGACTATCAGGCGGAAAACCTCAAGGGTAAGGCCGCCGAGTTCGAAGTGACCGTCAAGGCCGTCAAGGCCCCCGGCAAGACCAAGATCGATGACGAATTTGCCGAAAAAATGGGTCTGTCGAGCCTGGAAACCCTGAAGGATGCCCTGCGCACCCAGATTGAGCGCCAGTATGAGACCGCTTCGCGCTTTAAGCTCAAGCGCGCCCTGCTGGATGTGCTGGACAGCGCCCACACATTTGACCTGCCACCGCGCATGGTCGAGGCCGAGTTTGAGGTGATCTGGAACCAGGTTGAGGCCGACAAGGCCGCCGGTGGCCTGCCGCCAGAAGACGAGGGCAAGTCCGAAGATCAGCTCAAGACCGAATATCGCAAGATTGCCGAGCGCCGCGTGCGTCTGGGTCTGGTGCTCGCCGAAATCGGCCGTAAGCACAATGTCACGGTTAGCGAGCAAGAAATGCTCGGCGCCATGCGTCAAGAAGCTATGCGCTATCGCGGCCAAGAGCAGCAAGTGTTCGACTTCTTCCGCAATAATCCGAATGCCCAAGCCCAGCTGCGCGCGCCTCTTTATGAGGAAAAGGTTGTGGACATGGTGTTTGGCATGGCCAAGGTCGAGGACACGCCTGTGTCCAAGGAAGAGTTGATGCAGGATGACGACATGCCAGAAGGCTATGACGCAAACTAATCCTTCAGCGCTTAAGCGATAAGAATAGGGTGCAGCCCAGCCTGGGTCTGCACCCTTTTTTTGTCTGGCAAGACGAAGCTTTGCCCGTGCACCTTGCAACCGGTGACTGGGCACGCAATATCTGAGCCATAGATCTGTGAGGGAATCGCGGCCGGGAACGGCGGCGCCCCGTTTGAAAGTGAGAAGGCCAGCATGTTTGATCCCCAAGCCACGATGATGAACCTCGTTCCCATGGTCGTCGAGCAATCGAGCCGGGGCGAGCGCGCCTTCGACATCTTTTCGCGCCTGTTGCGTGAGCGGATTATTTTTCTGAACGGGCCCATTGATGACGGGGTGTCGGCCTTGGTCTGCGCCCAGCTCTTGTTCCTAGAATCGGAAAACCCGAAAAAGGAAATCGCGCTCTATATTAATTCGCCCGGCGGCATGGTGACCTCGGGTCTGGCGATCTATGACACTATGCAATACATCAAGAGCCCGGTGGCGACGGTGTGCATGGGCATGGCCGCGTCCATGGGCTCCTTCCTGCTGATGGCCGGTGAGGCCGGTCACCGGGTCGCCCTGCCCAATGCGCGCATCATGCTGCATCAGCCCTCGGGCGGATTCCGCGGCCAAGCCTCGGATATTGAGCGCCATGCCGAGGACATCATCAAGACCAAGCGCCGCCTGAACGAAATCTATGCCAAGCACTGCAACCAACCGCTGGACGTGGTTGAGCGCACCCTGGATCGTGACCATTTCATGGACGCCGAAGAATCCCGCGCCTGGGGCATTGTCGACCATGTCTATGCCACGCGCGAGGCTGCGGAAGGCACGGGCGACAAGGATAAGGACGCCAAGGACTAGGCTGACCGAAAGCGGGAGTGGGGCTGGGGCCGCACTCCCTATTCCTGAACCTGTCGAAGCACCAGCATGTCCATCTTGACCCTTTGCGGGGAAGGCGGAAGGGGGCGCTAGGCCTTAAGGTTTTTGCTTGAACACCCGATAGCCCTTGGCCTTGGCTCGGGCCAGCATCTGGGCATCGCCGCTGGTATCGCCATAGGCAGCCGTCAGGATCAGGTCGTGGCCAAAGGCGGCCTCTAGACGCTTGACCTTTTCGTCGGCGCGGCAATTTGCGCTTGAGAGCCTGCCTGTGACCTTGCCAGACCCATCAAAGCCGATCTGGGTGCCAATAAGGCCCTCTGCGCCCAAATGTTTGGCGAACGGGGCGATTAGGATTTCAGGCGAGGCGGTGACGATCACCCGATGCGCGCCCTGGCTTTTCCAGCCCTGCCAGGCGGCCAGGGCATCGGGGCGAAACAGTTTGGACGCGGCGGCCCGGGCAAAGGCTGCGGCCGAGGCCTCCAGCGCCTCCTTGTCGAGGCCCTTGAGAAACACAGCCAAGGCTGCCGCCTTAAGCCTGCCACGGTCGCGGTGAACCAGATAGGCGAGGGCATGCGGGCTAAGGCGCACCATGCCGAGCAAGAAACCGGCCGCGCCTGCCCGCCAGGCTAAGAAGGCGATAAAGCTGTCGCGCACAGTCAATGTGCCGTCAAAATCAAATGCGACCAGGGTTTGGGGCGGGATTGAGGGATTCGGCCAAGGCGCATAGGGATTGGCATTTGACGGGCACGTTAGCCCCTGTACGAACGAATCTGGTGCATCGCCCCTTTGATCTTTTGATAAAATTCCCATCTAACAACTCTTCCTTAGCCAATCTGGGTGTCATACTGCAGTTTGGTAGGCATGGAAGCGGGCTTTATCCGTCGCAGGGGGTTGTGATCGTCCCCCGGATCAGGGATTGTCAAGGTCAAGACAACCCGCGGCGATTATCCTGTGTGCGAGGTCACCGAGATAAAGTCCGGAACATGACAGCGGGTCAGGTTTGAAGCCGGTGTCGTAGAGTGAGAATGAACATGACGAAAGCCGCCAGCGGCGACGCCAAGAGCACGCTTTACTGCTCTTTTTGTGGAAAAAGCCAGCATGAGGTTCGTAAACTCATTGCCGGGCCAACCGTCTTCATCTGTGATGAATGCGTCGAACTGTGCATGGATATCATCCGTGAAGAGCACAAGATTTCCTTTGTTAAGTCCAAGGACGGGGTCCCAACCCCCAAAGAGATTCGCGAAGTGCTCGACGACTATGTGATTGGACAAGATCACGCCAAGAAGGTCTTGGCCGTGGCTGTGCACAATCACTATAAGCGCCTGAACCACGCCACCAAAAACAATGATGTCGAGCTGGCCAAGTCCAATATCTTGCTGGTCGGGCCAACGGGTTCGGGTAAGACCCTGCTTGCCCAGACCCTAGCGCGCATTATTGACGTGCCCTTCACCATGGCCGACGCCACCACCCTGACCGAGGCCGGTTATGTGGGTGAAGATGTCGAGAATATCATCCTGAAACTGCTTCAGGCCGCCGATTATAATGTCGAACGGGCCCAGCGCGGCATTGTCTATATTGATGAGGTCGACAAGATCAGCCGCAAGTCTGACAATCCCTCCATAACCCGTGACGTATCGGGCGAGGGCGTACAGCAGGCCCTGCTGAAGATCATGGAAGGCACGGTTGCCTCTGTGCCGCCTCAGGGCGGCCGCAAGCACCCGCAGCAAGAATTCTTGCAGGTCGATACCACCAATATCCTGTTCATCTGCGGCGGTGCATTTTCGGGTCTGGAAAAGATTATTTCTGGACGTGGCAAGGGCACATCGATCGGCTTTGGCGCCACTGTTAAGGATCCTGAAGAGCGTCGCACGGGCGAGATCTTGCGCAATGTTGAGCCCGATGATCTTCAGCGCTTTGGTCTGATCCCCGAATTCATTGGCCGTCTGCCGGTGATTGCCACCCTGGAAGACCTTGATGAGGTCGCCCTGGTCAAGATCCTGACCGAGCCGAAAAACGCCTTGGTCAAGCAGTATCAGCGCCTATTCGATATGGAAAATATCGGCCTGACCTTTACAGACGATGCCCTGACCGCCATTGCCCGCCGCGCAATTCTGCGTCGGACCGGTGCTCGGGGCCTGAGGTCCATTCTTGAAGGCATCTTGCTGGAGACCATGTTCGAGCTGCCCACCTATCAGGGCGTCGAAGAGGTTGTGGTCAATGGCGAAGTGATTGATGGCAAGGCCCAGCCGCTGGTGATTTATTCCGAACGCCGGGGCGAGCAGGGGGCTGCTTCCTAGGCCATCCCTATCCTGAATCCTGATTTACAAGACCCGTCGCGGCTTTTGGCTTGCGGCGGGTTTTGTACTTTTTATGCTCCGAAACACACTAATTGGGGATGGATTGGGCTAACCGCTTGAATGGCGCGAAAAAACCGCCACATAGTTTTCACGACCGTCTGATCAGGCGGAACGGCGGAGCCTTGGGCCTTTAGGGCTTTAAGGTCTTTTCCCTCAAAAGGGCCGGTGTTTGGCGTAAAGCCCGGCTAGGAAGCAAGTGTAATGACTGAGACCATGATCCTCCCTGTCCTGCCTTTGCGTGACATTGTTGTGTTTCCGCACATGGTGGTGCCCCTGTTTGTCGGCCGGGAAAAGTCGGTTCGCGCCCTTGAAGAAGTGATGCGCGGCGACAAGCAGATCCTTCTGGCGACCCAAAAAAATTCCGGCGACGATGATCCTGCCCAATCGGCAATCTATGAGGTTGGGGTGGTTGCGACGGTGTTGCAGTTGCTCAAGCTGCCTGATGGCACGGTCAAGGTGCTGGTCGAGGGCAAGTCCCGCGCCAAGATTGATACCTTCACCGATCAGGCCGAGTATTTCGAAGCCAAGATCGCGGTGATCGCCGATGAAGGCGGGGAGGCCGATGAGGCCGAGGCCCTGTCGCGCGCGGTGGTCGATCAGTTCGAAAACTATGTAAAGCTCAACAAAAAGATCCCGCCCGAGGCCTTGGCCGCCATTCCCCAGATCGGTGAACCCGGCAAGCTGGCTGATTCCATCGCGGCGCATTTGTCGGTCAAGATTTTGGACAAGCAGCAATTGCTCGAAATCTTCAGCGTGGTGAAGCGGCTTGAAAAGGTCTTCGCCCTGATGGAGGGCGAGATCAGTGTCTTGCAGGTTGAGAAAAAGATCCGCAGCCGCGTCAAGCGCCAGATGGAAAAGACCCAGCGCGAATATTATCTGAACGAACAGATGAAGGCGATTCAGCGCGAGCTTGGCGAACAGGACGACACCCGCGACGAGCTGATGGAGCTGGAAAAGCGCATCAAGAAGGCCAAGTTCTCCAAGGAAGCCCGCACCAAGGCCGATGCAGAGCTGAAAAAGCTGCGCAATATGAGCCCGATGTCGGCCGAGAGCACGGTGGTGCGCAATTATCTGGACTGGCTTCTGTCCCTGCCCTGGGGCAAGGCGCGCGGTAAGAAGATCGATATCGCGGCGGCTGAGCGGATTCTCGATGAGGATCACTATGGCTTGGAAAAGGTCAAGGAGCGCATCCTTGAATATCTGGCCGTTCAGGCCCGAACCAATTCGCTAAAGGGCCCGATCCTGTGCCTGGTGGGGCCTCCGGGGGTGGGTAAGACCTCGCTGGGGCGCTCGATCGCAAAGGCCACGAGCCGCGAATTTGTGCGCCTGTCGCTGGGCGGCATGCGCGATGAGGCTGAAATCCGCGGTCACCGCCGCACCTATATTGGCTCCATGCCCGGCAAGGTGATCCAGGCCATGAAGAAGGCCAAGGCAACCGATCCCTTCTTCCTACTCGATGAGATCGACAAGCTGGGCGCCGACTGGCGCGGTGATCCTTCCTCAGCCCTGCTCGAGGTCTTGGACCCCGAACAGAACAGCACCTTTGCCGACCATTACCTAGAGGTAGATTACGACCTGTCCCAGGTCATGTTTGTCACCACGTCCAACAGCCTCAACATGCCCCAGCCCTTGCTGGACCGCATGGAGATCATCCGTATTCCGGGCTATACAGAGGATGAAAAGGTCGAGATTGCCAAGCGCCACCTCTTGTCCAAGCTGGCTAAAAATCACGGCTTGAAAGACGGCGAATGGACCGTGCCTGACGAGGCGATCCGCGATTTGATCCGTTATTATACGCGTGAAGCGGGTGTGCGCTCGCTGGAGCGGGAATTGGCCAATCTGGCGCGCAAGACCGTTCGCGATCTAGAACGCGAAAAGCTGGTCGCCATTACCATCGATACGGATCGTTTGGCTAAATATGCCGGTGTGAAGCGCTATCGCTATGGCGAGACCGATGCCGAAGACCTGATCGGCATGGTGACGGGCCTGGCCTGGACCGAGTTTGGCGGCGATATCTTGACCATTGAGGCGGTGCGCATGCCCGGTAAGGGCCGGATGAGCATAACCGGCAACCTCAAAGAGGTGATGAAGGAATCGATCTCTGCGGCCAATTCCTATGTCCGTTCGCGCGCGACTGAGTTTGGCATCAAGCCAACCTTGTTCGAAAAGACCGATGTGCACGTCCATGTGCCTGAGGGTGCAACCCCCAAGGATGGTCCGTCAGCGGGCGTTGCCATGGCGGTGGCCATGGTCTCGGTCTTGACCGGCGTGCCCGTCCACAAGGACCTGGCGATGACGGGGGAGATCACCCTGCGTGGCCGGGTGCTGGCAATTGGGGGCTTAAAAGAAAAGCTCCTGGCGGCCTTGCGTTCGGGCATCAAGACGGTGCTGATCCCTGAAGAAAACGTCAAGGATCTGGCCGATATTCCGGACAATGTGAAGGCCGGTTTAGAGATTGTTCCGGTCGGCACCGTCGATCAGGTGCTGGCGAGAGCACTGGTTCGCCCGCTAACGCCAATCGAATGGACTGAGGCAGATGAAACTGTGATTGCGGCAGTAAAGGTCGAGGATTCTGATCAAGACCCCGTGATCACCCATTAAAGGGTAAGTTATCAACAATAACATAGGTGGTGCAACGATTCTTGCGCCGCCTATGTTTGACGAGCGCCAAACCAATCGGCAATAATGAATGATATTGGGTGGCGATTTCTGTGAGTCGTCGCGGTCAACGCGTTGGGAGATCAACATGACGAAGGCTGAATTAGTGACTGCAATTGCAGAAAAAGCGGGACTTACGAGGGTCCAAGCTAAGGACGCTCTTGAAGGGTTTGTGGGTGCGATGACTGAAGCCTTGAAGGCGGGTGATGATGTGCGCATTGTTGGTTTTGGCACCTTCGTTGCAGTCGACCGAGAGGCTGGCACTGCGCGCAATCCGCGCACCGGTGAAACCGTAGAGCGGCCTGCATCCAAGACTGCGCGTTTCCGCGTCGGTGAAGGCCTGAAGACGGCCCTCAACTAGGATTATAAGAAATCCTGTAAAAGGGGGCGGGCGCTCTGGCGCTCGCCCTTTTTCATGTCTAAAAGGCAGGCGATAGGGCGGCTAGCTCAGCTGGTTAGAGCACCTCGTTTACACCGAGGGGGTCGGGGGTTCGAATCCCTCGCCGCCCACCAGCGCTCGCTCTGCGCGCTTCGGCTCGGCAAGCCATTGCCATATTTGCCTGCTTGATCGGCGGACAACGCTTTCCGCCAGCCTTGGGGATATGCCGACTGCAATCCCAATTCTAAAATTCCGTTGAAGTTTTTGATTTCAGTGAAGCCCGCCTGCGGTAACTGCGCCACTCTTCCTAATCTGGAAAAGTGGCGCGAGTGACGGGACTCGAACCCGCGACCTTCGGCGTGACAGGCCGACGCTCTAACCAACTGAGCTACACCCGCATCGGCCGCGCCCGTGGGCAACGGCGGCGTGAGGCGCGGTTGATAGGGCCGGGACCTTGGG
>CANGEH010000090.1 GCA_947452665.1 Caulobacteraceae bacterium | reverse complement strand
TGCGCTAGGCCGCGCGCCTTATGGTCCGCCGACTTTTTTGAAGGTTTTGTTGCCCATGGCCGACTCTGTCGCAACCGCATCTGCATCCAAGCCTAGCCAGGGTCTGTCGTTTCAGAACCTGATCTTGACCCTGCATGATTATTGGAGCCGTCAGGGCTGTGTGATTCTGCAGCCCTATGATCTGGAAGTGGGGGCAGGGACCCTGCATCCGGCCACAGTGCTGCGCGCGCTTGGGCCCAAAACCTGGAAGGCGGCCTATGTACAGCCATCGCGCAGGCCCAGTGACGGCCGCTATGGCGAAAACCCCAACCGTTTGCAGCACTATTACCAGTATCAGGTTATTCTAAAGCCCAATCCAAAAGACATGCAGGCACTCTATCTTGGATCTCTGGCGGCGATTGGGCTCGATCCTGCCCTGCATGATATTCGCTTTGTCGAGGATGACTGGGAAAACCCAACGGTTGGGGCCTGGGGCCTGGGCTGGGAGGTCTGGTGCGACGGTATGGAGGTTAGCCAATATACCTATTTCCAACAGGTTGCGGGCCTCGATGTTGATCCGGTCGCGGGTGAACTGACCTATGGGCTGGAGCGCCTGGCCATGTATGTCCAGGGCGTGGACCGGGTTTATGATCTTAGGTTCAATGATGCCGGTGCCAGTTATGGCGACGTGTTCCTCGAAAATGAACGCCAGTTTAGCGCCTTCAATTTCGAGGTCGCAGATGTGCCGACCTTGATGCGCCAGTTTGAAGATATGGAGGCCCAGGTTCACAATATCTTGGCCCATAAGGGCCCGCAGGGGCAGACTCTGGCCCTACCAGCCTATGATCATGTGCTGAAAGCCAGCAATCTCTTCAATCTGATGGATGCGCGCGGCGCGATCGCGGTGGCTGAGCGTCAAAGCTATATTGGCCGTATTCGCGACCTGTGTAAGGCCGTCGCGCTGGCGCATGTGGAGGCGGGATGAACCTGCCCCGCTCGCCCCGCCCACAGTTTTTGATCTAGGACACCATGCCCCAATTCCTGCTCGAACTGTTTTCTGAGGAAATCCCCGCCCGCATGCAGGCTCAGGCCGCGCGCGATCTGGAACGTATGGCGCGTGAGCGTCTGGCCGAGGCTGGCTTTTTGCCAGAAGCCTTAACGACATTCGCTGGACCACGCCGCCTGACCCTGGTGGCCGAGGGCCTACCGATTGCTCAGCCCGACCGCAAGGAAGAGCGAAAGGGCCCAAAGATGGGTGCGCCGCAAGCGGCCCTTGACGGGTTTTTGCGCTCGACGGGCCTGACCCAAGACCAACTCATCGAACGCGACGGCACCTATTTTGCCATTAGCGAGAAAAAGGGTCGGGCAACGCCCGAAGTGATCGCCGAAATGGTCGAGGCCATTGTCCGCGCCTTCCCCTGGCCCAAATCGATGAAATGGGGCACGGGCAGCCTGCGCTGGGTGCGGCCCTTGCAGCGCATACTGTGTGTGTTTGACGGCGAGATCGTGCCCTTTGCGTTTGAGGGACTTGAGAGCGGCGACCTGACCGAAGGCCATCGGTTTATGGGTTCGCGTCAACCCTTTCGGGCGCGCAATTTTGAGGCCTATGCGGCGGGGCTAGAGGCCAATTTTGTGGTGCTGGACGTGGCCGAGCGTAAGGCCCGGATCGTCAAGGGCGCTGAGACCTTGTGCTTTGCGCGGGGGCTGGAGCTGGTTGAGGATCAGGGCCTACTCGATGAGGTAGCCGGCCTGGCCGAATGGCCAACCCCAATCCTTGGCGATATGGACCCGGCCTTTTTAGACCTGCCGCCAGAAGTGATCCGCACCTCCATGCGCACGCACCAGAAGTATTTTGCGGTGCGCAAGCCCGGCCAAGACGGTCTGGCGCCAAATTTTCTGGTGGTTTCGAATATTGAAGCGACCGATGGCGGTCATCTGGTCGCGGTCGGCAATGCTCGGGTCCTGTCGGCGCGCCTGAACGATGCCCGCTTCTTCTGGGACGAGGATCTCAAGACCCGCCTCGAAGACCGGCTGGAAAAGCTCAAAACCGTCACCTTCCATGCCAAGCTTGGCACGCTGTATGAACGGGCACAGCGGATTTCAGCGTTGGCCCGTGAAATTGCGCCACATGTCGGGGCTGATCCTGATCAGGCCGCACGGGCGGGTCTTCTGGCCAAGGCCGATCTCACCTGCGCCATGGTCGGGGAGTTTCCCGAACTGCAAGGCATAATGGGCGGCTATTATGCGCGGGCGGAGGGTTTACCCCCTTCCCCGGCTTCGCCGGGACTTCCCCCAGAGGGGGAAGATTACAAACGATCAAATCCTCCCCCACAGGGGGAGGGGGACCGCGAAGCGGTGGAGGGGGCCAACGCCATCGCTGATGCCATTCGCGATCACTATAAGCCGCAAGGCCCGGGCGATACGCTTCCGACTGGACAGGTTGGCGTTGCGGTCGCATTGGCGGAAAAGCTGGATACGCTGATTGGCTTTTTCGCGATCGACGAAAAGCCGACCGGGTCAAAGGACCCCTTTGCCCTGCGCCGAGCGGCCTTGGGCGTGATCAGGCTGCTCGCGACCGAGGTCATGGATTTGCGCGCAATTTGCATGGCGCATGCCGAGCAATATTTTGGAGCTCATAATCCAAAGGCGACCATCGAGGCCCTGATTGCCTTCTTCCTCGATCGACTGGCCGTGGTCTTGCATGATCAAGACGGATTTGAACGCGAGTGGATTGCCGCGGCGTTTGCCAAGGTCGGGACAACAGAGCTGCCTATCCATCGATTGAGGGCCCGAGTTTCCGCCTTAAGCGCCTTCCTTGGCGGGTTTAATGGCACCAACCTGCTGGCAGGATATCGCCGCGCAACCAACATATTGAAGGGCGAAGAAAAAAAGGCCGCCCTTCCCAATGGGGCCGCCGAGCAGGTTGCTGGCGCGCCGGACGAGGAAGTCGCGCTATACAATGCTCTAAAGGCGGTGCGGCCACAGGTCGATAAGGCCCTGGCGGAAGACCATTTTGAGGACGCCATGGTCGCGCTTTCGGCCCTGCGCGAGCCAGTGGATGCCTTTTTTGACAAGGTGTTTGTCAATGAGCCGGGCGCTCGCGATAATCGGCTGCGCTTGTTAGCGGATGTTCGCGCGACCATGGAACGGGTCGCAGATTTTTCATTGATCAACGGGTGAGACTGACCATGGCGAATGATACCGCAACCCTTACCCGCTGGGTCTATAGTTTTGGTGGTGGCAGCGCCGATGGCGATGCCAAGATGAAGGACCTCTTGGGCGGCAAGGGCGCTAATCTGGCTGAGATGAGCGCGCTAGGCCTGCCCGTGCCACCGGGATTTACGGTCACGACTGAGGCCTGCGTTCACTATTACAGTCATGCCCAGACCTATCCCGATGCCCTAGCCGAACAGGTCAAGGCGGGCTTGAAAAAGGTTGAGGTCCTAACCGGCAAGGTGTTTGGCGATGCGGCCAATCCTTTGCTGGTTTCGGTCCGCTCCGGCGCGCGCGCCTCCATGCCCGGCATGATGGATACGGTGCTCAATCTTGGCCTGAATGACGCCACGGTCGAGGGCCTGGCCAAGCTGTCGGGTGACCGGCGCTTTGCGTTTGATTCCTATCGCCGCTTTATCCAGATGTATTCCAATGTGGTGCTCGATCTGGATCACCATATGTTCGAGGAAATCCTCGACGAGCATAAGGACCGGCTCGATGTGACGGTCGACACCGCCCTGACCGCCAGCGACTGGGAGGCTGTGGTGGCCGATTATAAGGCCGCCGTCGAGCGCGAGCTGGACAAGCCCTTCCCGCAAGACCCCGAAGCCCAGCTGTGGGGCGCGGTCGGCGCTGTCTTTGCCAGTTGGATGAATGAGCGGGCCAAGTTCTATCGGCGCATGCATGACATCCCGGAAAGCTGGGGAACCGCGGTCAATATCCAGTCCATGGTATTTGGCAATATGGGCGAGACCTCGGCCACCGGCGTTGCCTTTACCCGCAATCCCTCGACCGGCGAGGCCAGGCTCTATGGCGAGTTTCTGATCAATGCCCAGGGCGAGGATGTGGTGGCCGGTATCCGCACGCCGCAAAGCCTGACCAAGATTGCGCGCGAGGAAATGGGCGAAAAGGCCCTTTCCATGGAAGAGGCCATGCCCGAAGTGTTTGGCCAGTTCAAATCCGTGGTCGAGCGGCTAGAGCGGCATTACCGCGACATGCAGGACATTGAGTTCACGGTCGAGCGCGGCCAGCTCTATATGTTGCAAACCCGCAATGGCAAACGCACTGCCAAGGCGGCGCTGAAAATCGCGGTCGATATGGCCGCTGACGGTACGATTACCCAGGATGAGGCAATCATGCGGGTTGAACCCGCAGCGCTGGATCAGCTCTTGCACCCAACCATTGATCCCAGTGCCGTGCGCGATGTGGTGGCCCAAGGCCTTCCGGCCTCGCCCGGGGCGGCCACTGGCAAGATCGTATTTGATTCCGAAGAGGCTGAGCGCCTGGGCAATGCCGGTGAGGCCGTCATTTTGGTGCGCGATGAGACCAGCCCAGAAGACATTCACGGCATGCATGCGGCGCGGGGCATTATTACCGCGCGCGGCGGTATGACCAGCCATGCGGCTGTGGTGGCGCGCGGCATGGGACGGCCTTGCGTTTCGGGCGCCGGCGAATTGCAGATCGATCCCAAGGTCGGAGAATTCCGGTGCCGGGGCCGCAGCTTTAAGGCTGGTGAGGTGATCACGATCGACGGCTCGCGCGGTGAAATCCTGGCCGGATCGGTCAAGATGGTCGAGCCGGAACTGACTGGTGACTTTGCCACCCTAATGGTTTGGGCCGATAAGGTCAGGCGTCTAAAGGTAAGGGCCAATGCCGAAACGCCGCTCGATGCCCAGACCGCTCGCCAATTTGGCGCGGAAGGCATTGGCCTTTGCCGCACTGAACACATGTTCTTTGATGCTGACCGTATCGCCGCTGTGCGCGAAATGATCCTGGCCGATGACGAGGCGGGCCGTCGCCATGCCCTGGCCAAGATCTTGCCGATGCAGCGCAATGATTTCACACAGCTGTTCACGATCATGGCCGGCCTGCCGGTGACCATCCGCCTGCTCGATCCGCCCTTACATGAATTCTTGCCGCACAATGAAGAGGATGTCCGGGCGGTTGCGGAGTCGACCGGGCTCGATGCTCAAAAGCTCTTGCGCCGGGCCAAGGAATTGCAGGAAACCAATCCCATGCTCGGCCATCGCGGCTGCCGCCTGGGTATTTCCTATCCGGAAATCTATGAGATGCAGGTGCGCGCCATTATTGAAGCCGCTTGCGATGTCGCCAAGACCGGCACTGCGCCTGTGCCCGAAATCATGCACCCCTTGGTCGGCAAGGGCGAGGAAATGACTTACTTGCGCAAACTGACCGACCGCACGGCCAAGGCTGTGATGGAAGAGCGCGGCGTGACCATCCAATACATGGTCGGCACCATGATCGAACTACCCCGCGCCGCGATCCGGGCCGGTGACCTGGCCGAAAACGCCGAATTCTTCAGCTTTGGCACGAATGACCTGACCCAGACTACGTTCGGCATTAGCCGTGATGACTGTAGCCGCTTCTTGGAGGCCTATCTGGCCAAGGGCATTTTCGAGCGCGACCCGTTTGTGACCATTGACCAAGAAGGCGTTGGCGACCTGATCAAGATTGCGACCGAGCGCGGCCGGGCTGTGCGGCCCGATGTCAAGCTGGGCATTTGCGGCGAACACGGCGGCGATCCGGCCTCAATCGCGTTTTGCGAAAGCGTTGGCCTAGATTACGTGTCCTGCTCGCCCTATCGCGTGCCGATCGCGCGTCTGGCGGCGGCGCAAGCAGCGCTAAGCCAGCGCTAAACTAATCCTTCCCCCCGTGGGGGAGGGGAGCCCCGAAGGGGTGGCGGGGGCAGCACCGGCGCTGCCCCCATCCCCGGCTTCGCCGGTACTTCCCCCAAAGGGGGAAGATTGAACGTATTTAAATCCTCCCCCTCTGGGGGAGGGGGACCGCGAAGCGGTGGAGGGGGCCTGAAGGCATGACGACCTTAACAGCGAAACCGAGCCAAACCCTGCCCCTAACCCATCTGGCCTTGGCTCTGGCCGTGGTCGCGGTCTGGGGCAGTAATTTTGCGGTGATCAAGGTGGCGCTCGCCCACCTGCCGCCGCTGCTATTTGCCAGTTTGCGGTTCTTTTTCGTCGCTTTTCCGGCGGTATTTTTCATCAAAAAACCCAATGTCGTCTGGTCGCGACTTGCGACCTACGGGATTCTGATTGGGCTTGGCCAATTTGGCATTCTCTATATCGCCATGAATGGTCAGATCGCGCCGGGCCTGGCCTCCTTGCTGATGCAGACCCAGGTCTTCTTCACCATTGGCCTGTCCATGGTCATAAGCGGCGAGCGGGTTAAGCCCTATCAGGTCATTGCACTTCTGATTGCCGCCGCCGGGATCGGCGTCATTATTGCCCATGCCGATGCCAAGACTGTGACACCCTTGGGCCTGGTCCTGACCTTTATTGCCTCAATGAGCTGGGCGGGTGGCAATATCACCGCCAGGCGCGATCCGGGCGCGGATATGCTGGGCTATGTCTGCTGGGCCAGCCTGTTCTCGATCCCGCCGCTGGTGATCTTGTCCCTGACGCTAGAGGGTTTGCCTGCCATGGTGCATGCGGTCCAGATCGCTGATGGCGCGACCTGGTCGGCGGTGGCCTGGCAATCGGTGGGCAATAGCCTGTTTGGCTATAGTGTTTGGGGCTGGCTCTTGGCCCGCCACCCCGCCGCATCCATCACGCCCATGGCTCTTTTGGTGCCCGTATTTGGCATGTTGGCCGCCAATCTGGTGCTGGGCGAGGCCATGCCCGGCTGGAAGTTGGCGGCAGCGGGCCTGGTCATGCTGGGCCTAGCGGTCAATGTCGCCTGGCCGACCCTGCGTCAGGGCCTAACCCGGGCCTAGCCCCGCTTGCGCACAAACACAGTGCCTGCCGAATAGCCCGCGCCAAAGCTGCAGATCAGGCCGGTCTCGCCCGCCTTAAAGCCGCTATTGTGCAGATGGAAGGCGATGATCGATCCAGCCGAGGACGTATTGGCATAGGTATCCAGCACAATGACGTTTTCTTCCGGGCTTGGGTCGCGGCCCAAGACCTTGCGGCCAATCATGTCATTCATATTGATATTGGCCTGATGCAGCCAAAGCCGCTTAAGCGCCGAACGCTCCAGCCCAAGCTCAGCAGCATGGTCGACAATCATTTCGGCGACCATGGGCACCACATCCTTAAACACCTTGCGGCCTTGCTGGATAAACAGCTTGTCGGGCGCGCCTATGCCCTCGGGCGCGGCATTGTTCAAAAAGCCGAAATTATTGCGGATATTATTGGAAAACACCGTCTTTAGGCGTGTGCCCAGAATGTCCCAGCCGCCGGGACCGGCTTGATCCTCGGCCTCAATAATCACAGCCGTGGCGACATCGCCAAAAATGAAATGGCTGTCGCGGTCCTTGAAGTTCAGGTGACCGGAACAGACTTCTGGATTGACCATCAAGACCGCCTTGGCCGAGCCCGAGGCGATAAAGTCAGCGGCGGTCTTGAGCCCAAATGTGGCCGAAGAGCAGGCGACATTCATGTCAAAGCCAAAGCCCTCAATGCCCAGGGCATTTTGAATCTCAACCGCCATGGCCGGATAGGCGCGCTGCATATTCGAGCAGGCGCAAAGCACAGCCCCAATTTCGCTGACCGGCTTGCCCCAGGCCTCGATGGCTTGGCGTGCCGCGGCAACCGCCATTTCGGCTAGGATGGATAGGTCTTCATTAGACCGTTCCGGCAGGACCGGGCGCATAATCGCCGGGTCAATAATGCCGTCCTTATTCATGACAAAGCGCGACTGAATGCCAGAGGCCTTTTGCACAAATTCAGGCGAGGAGGGGGCTAGGGCCTCTACCTCACCCGCCGCGATCGCTTCGGCATTCGCCTGATTAAAATTTTCGACATAGGTATTGAAGCTGGAGACCAGCTCATCATTGGAAATCGAATGGGGCGGGGTGAAAAGGCCGGTCGCGGCAAT
>CANGEH010000089.1 GCA_947452665.1 Caulobacteraceae bacterium | reverse complement strand
ATTGCCGGTAATTTGCCACAGGGCCTTGCCGAACTTGCGGGTCTCTTTCATGTAATCGGAAAATTCAGGGCCATTGACTGTGGGCAATTGGCCCCAGCAATTGAAATCATTGCGGTTCAAAACCGCCTTGGCGCCCATGGACAGGACAAAATCGCGCTTGTCCTCACTAGACACCACCCCGATCGCATTTGCGCCTGACACGGCGCAGAGTTGGGTGGCAAACACACCAAGCCCGCCCGATGCACCCCAGACTAGGACATTGTCGCCGGGGCGAATAACGTGCGGCTTGTGGCCAAACAGCATCCGATAGGCGGTGGCAAGGGTAAGGGTATAACAGGCGCTTTCTTCCCAGGTCAGGTGCTTGGGGCGCTGCATGAGTTGGCGCGACTGGACCCGGGTAAATTGGGCAAAACTGCCGTCTGGCGTCTCATAGCCCCAGATGCGTTGTGACGGCGAAAACATGGGATCGCCGCCATTACATTCCTCGTCATCGCCATCGTCTTGATTGCAATGGATCACCACCTCATCGCCAGGCTTCCAGCGGCGCACCTTGGCCCCTACCGCCCAGACCACGCCCGAGGCATCAGACCCGGCAATATGATAGGGCTGTTTATGGCCATCGAGCGGGCTGATCGGCTCGCCAAGGGCAGCCCAGACGCCGTTATAATTGACGCCCGCGGCCATAACCAGGACCAGGACCTCGTCCTCGCCAATGGTGGGCGTGTCCACGACCTCGATCTGCATGGCCTTGGCCGGACGGCCATGGCGTTCCTTGCGGATTGCCCAGGCATGCATGCGGGCTGGGACGTGAAAGGCCGGCGGAATTTCGCCGATCTCATAGAGGTCCTTTAAGGGGGCGGCGGTAATGGCGGCGCTGGTCATGGTCAGGTTCCGGTCAGGTCGAGCTTGGCTTGGGCCATCAAAACCTTCCCCCAATTGTTGGGGCCGCTAAGGTTAGGCGAAATATTGTGCCCCATCAGCGTGAAAATTTCAAATGTCCGGTCATTAACCTGTGACAAGGAAACCGGGCTGGCAAGAGGCTTTTTTGCAACGCAGCAGAAGAAATTGTGCGGTGCAGCCAAACCCCTAGCCTGCAGGCCCTTGCAAGACAGTGGCTTGCGATGCGCGGGGCGTCTATTAAGGTCCGGACAATTAAAAAACGGATCAAAGCTGCCATGACCGATAAGCTGTTCCAGCATAAGCCAGACGCCCCCTGGATCATCCGCACCTATGCCGGCCATTCGACCGCCCAAAGGTCCAATGCGCTTTATCGGGCCAACCTGGCCAAGGGTCAGACAGGTCTGTCGGTCGCCTTCGATCTGCCAACCCAGACCGGTTATGATCCCGACCACATCTTGGCGCGCGGCGAGGTTGGCAAGGTCGGTGTTCCGGTCAGCCATATGGGCGATATGCGCGCCCTGTTTGATCAGATCCCGCTGGATCAGATGAATACCTCCATGACGATTAATGCCACGGCGGCCTGGCTCTTATCGCTCTATGTCGGTCTGGCCCAGGAACAGGGCGTCTCGCCTAAGGCCCTGCAGGGCACGACCCAGAACGACCTGATGAAGGAATACTTATCGCGCGGCACCTATATCTATCCGCCGGCCCCCTCCATGCGGATCATTAGCGACATGGTGGCCTGGGCCTATGTCGAGACCCCCAAATGGAACCCGACCAATATTTGTTCCTATCACTTGCAAGAGGCCGGAGCGACGCCTGAGCAAGAGCTGGCTTATGCCTTGGCCACGGCGGTGGCTGTGCTCGATGCGGTCAAGGCGGGGGGGCAGGTGCCTGAGGCCGATTTTTCCGTCGTGGTCTCGCGCATCAGCTTTTTTGTGAATGCCGGGGTGCGGTTTGTCACCGAACTTTGCAAGATGCGTGCCTTTACCGAGCTGTGGGACGAGCTGTTGCAACAGCGCTATGGTATTACCGATGCCAAGGCCCGGCGGTTTCGCTATGGCGTCCAGGTCAATTCGCTGGGCCTGACCGAGCAGCAGCCTGAAAACAATGTCTATCGCATCTTGATCGAGGCCCTGGCGGTGACCTTGTCCAAGGATGCCCGCTGCCGCGCCCTGCAATTGCCCGCCTGGAATGAGGCGCTTGGCCTGCCAAGGCCCTGGGACCAGCAGTGGTCATTACGCATGCAGCAGATCCTGGCCTTTGAGACCGACCTTTTGGAATATGAAGACCTGTTTGATGGCTCGCATGTGGTGGCGGCCAAGGTGGCTCAGCTGAAAGCCCAGGCGGTTGATGAACTGGCCCGCATTGATGGCATGGGCGGGGCGGCTGCGGCCATAGACTATATGAAGGCCCAGCTTGTTGGCTCCAATGCCGCGCGGGTGCGCGGGGTCGAGACCGGCGACATGACCGTGGTTGGCGTCAACCGCTATGTCGAGACCGAGGTCTCGCCCCTGTCTGCCGGTGAGGGCGCGATCGAGACGGTGGATCCAAGGCTGGAGGCCGAGGTGATTGGCCGCCTGAAACAGTGGAAGTCTGACCGCAATGGTCCCGCCGCCGTGGCCGCCTTGAGCGAACTTGAATCGGCGGCCAAGGAAGGGCGCAACCTGATGCCGGCCTCGCTCGCAGCGGCCAAGGCTGGGGTAACGACAGGCGAATGGTCCGACGCCCTGCGCGGTGTGTTTGGCGAATATCGTGGCCCAACCGGGGTTGCGGTGGTGGTCAGCCGCACCGAGGATGCCGATGAGGCCGAGGTCCGGGCCGAGGTCGAGCGCGTTAGTCAGGCCCTGGGTGAGACCTTGCGCTTTCTGGTTGGCAAGCCTGGGCTCGATGGTCATTCCAATGGCGCCGAACAGATCGCCACCCGCGCCCGCGCCGTCGGCATGGACGTGTTTTATGACGGCATACGCTCGACCCCGGCTGAGATCGTGCAAAGGGCAAAGGCCACAAAGGCGCATGTGGTTGGCCTGTCCATCCTGTCGGGCTCGCACCTGGATCTGGTCCAGGAGGTGGTGCGCTTGATGCGGCTTGAGGGGCTAGAGCATGTGCCGGTGATTGTTGGCGGCATTATTCCGCCCCAGGACGCCTTGATGCTTAAGCAAATGGGCGTGCGGCGGGTCTATACGCCCAAGGACTTCAAGATTACCCCCATGATGGGCGATGTTGCCCGGACAGCCTTAGCGGCGGTCGAGCAGGCTGTGGCTTCGAAAGCCTAAGGCGGCTGTCTTGACCTGATCGGGGGCTAAAGCCAAGGTGGCCCCAACATCTGTTTGAAATCAAAAAATGACGAGGAAATGCTCATGAACCTGTTTGATCTGACCGGTAAGGTTGCCATTATTACCGGCTCGTCGCGCGGCATCGGCCGGGCGATTGCCGAGCGCATGGCCGATCATGGGGCCAAGGTGGTGATCTCATCGCGCAAGGCTGGCCCCTGCGATGAGGTCGCGGCCGAGATTAATGCCGCCCATCCGGGCCATGCCATTGCCGTGCCGGCCAATATCTCGTCCAAGGCCGATCTGCAGCGCCTGGTCGATGAGACCCGCAAGGCATTTGGCCAGATTGATATTCTGGTCTGTAATGCTGCCTCCAATCCCTATTACGGCCCCATGGCCGGGATTGAGGATGATCAGTTCCGCAAGATCTTGGAAAACAACGTGATTGCCAATCACTGGATGGTCCAGATGGTTGCGCCCGAAATGGTCGCGCGCAAGGACGGCGCGATCATTATCGTCTCGTCGATCGGCGGCCTGCGCGGCTCGCCCGTGATCGGGGCCTATAATATTTCCAAGGCGGCCGACTTCCAGCTGGCGCGCAATCTGGCCGTGGATTTGGGCCCAGATAATGTGCGGGTCAATTGCATTGCGCCGGGCCTGATCAAGACCGATTTTGCCAAGGCTCTGTGGGACAATCCAGACACGCTCAAGCGCGCGACCAGCGGCAGCCCTCTGCGCCGGATTGGTGAGGCCAATGAGATTGCCGGTGCGGCCGTGTTCCTCGCCTCGGCGGCGGGGACCTTTATGACCGGTCAGGCCATTGTCATTGATGGCGGCGCAACCATTACTTGAGCCTTAAGCTAGACCGCATGGGCGCGTAAGACGTCTAGGGTCACGATGGCCAGGGTCTCCTCGTGGGTGGCTTCCAAAACCACCCCGGGGGCGGCCCCGGCATCGAGGGCTTCTTTCCAGCGCGGCGCACACAGGCACCAGCGATCGCCGGGCCTTAGGCCTGGAAAATTGAACTCGGGGCGCGGCGTTGATAGGTCATTTCCGACCGAGCGGCTAAAGGCCAAAAATTGCGCAGTCATAACGGCGCAAACCGTGTGCAGGCCGGTATCGTCGGGGCCCGTCTCACAACAGCCATTGCGGTAAAACCCGGTTAGGGGCGCATTGGAGCAGGGCATCAGCTCCTGGCCCAAAACATTGCATGCGGTCTCGTCATAACGGATGGTCATGACCCCATATTAGAGGTTATGACCGGCCAAGTCAGCGTTTGATCTTGATCTTGATCTTGATCTTGTCTTGGAGATTTTCATGACCTCTAGCCTCGCCCCCACTTCCGCCCTTGCCCGGCCACGCCGCAGCGCGCTCTATATGCCCGCATCCAATGCCAAGGCGATCGATAAGGCCAGGACCCTGGCTTGCGATGTCGTGATCCTGGACCTGGAAGATGCTGTGGCCCCCGATGCCAAGGCCGCTGCGCGCGAGCAGGCTGTGGCGGCGGTCAAGGCTGGCGGGTTTGGTCGCCGCGAACTGGTGATCCGCTGTAATGGTCTAGATACGCCCTGGGGCGCAGACGATTTGGCGGCGGCGGCGGCAGCTGGTCCCGATGCCATACTGGTGCCCAAGGTCAATGATGCGGCCGGGGTCCAGGCCTATAATGCGGCCATTGCCAGCGCGCCTCAGTCTACCGCCTTGTGGGCCATGATCGAGACCTGTGCCAGCCTGTTTAGCCTGCCCCAGATTGCGGCGGCCAGCGCATCGACGCGGATGCGCTGCTGGGTGATGGGCACCAATGATCTGGCCAAGGAAATGCGCGCCCGCCAGACGCCCGATCGCGCGCCCTTCCATGCGGCCCTGTCCTTGTCGGTTGCAGCGGCAAGGATGTATGGCCTGACCATTTTGGACGGGGTTTATAATGATATTGATAATGAGCCCGGCCTGACCGCGATCTGTGAGCAGGGCGTGGATTTTGGCTTTGACGGCAAGACCCTGATCCATCCCAAACAGGTTGAGATCTGTAATCGGGTGTTTTCACCGTCCCCGGCCGAGGTGGACTGGGCCAAGGCCGTGATCGCCGCTTTTGAACTGCCGGAAAACCAGAATAAGGGCGCGATCCGGGTCGAGGGCCGGATGGCTGAATTGCTGCACCTGTCCCAGGCCGTGCAATTGGTGGCGGTGGCCGAGGCGATTGCGGCGGCGGATGCGGCTTAGGGGCCATATCTGGCTTGTGAGCCTTGGCCTTGTCGCCCTGCCGCTGGCGGCTGTGGCCCAAAGCCTTGAGCTTAGCGCCCAGCCGCCCCTAACGGCGGAAGATCAGGCGTTTAATGCCAAGATCTTGGCCGATGAGGCCGCCGCCGAGGCGCATAAGGGCCCCTTGGACGGGGTCTGGACGCTAAAGACCGCAGAAGAGGGGGCTGCCCTCTATGCCTTCTTGCTGTCGGATCAGGTCAATGGACCGGTCGAGGGGGCCTGGCGCGATTTGAGGCGCAATCTGACCGTGACCAGTTCCGGCTTTATCGCCGAAATCCATCATGATGAAGAGGCCTTGAGCCTAAGATTCTATGTCCGCGACGAGGCCCATCCGGTGCTGGTTCGCTTAAGCCCCGATGATCAGAGCCGTTGGCGCGGAACCCTCACTGACGAGGCCGGACACAAATTGCCCGTCAGTCTGGAGCGGAACTAAAGTCTGGTGCTTGCGACAGAACACGGCGGGCGGCGGTGATGGCAGATTGCAGGTCTTGGGCGGGATAGGGCATGGCCTGGCCCTGGCCCCAGACCGGCCCTGGCCAAGCGTCGTCGCCGCGCCGCCTGCCCACCACATGGCCATGCAGCTGGGCCGTGACATTGCCCAGCGCGCCGAAATTGAGCTTATCGACCGGGCGCCCCAGCGCCTGGCCGATGGCGCGCACCGCCTCGCCGCACAAGACCACCTCTTGCATGAAACGGGCGCGGTCGGCCTCGCACAGGTCTTCCAGCTCGCTCAAGCCGCCAAGGCGCGGGACCAGCACGAGCCAAGCATAGCGCGCATCGTCTTGCAGCCGCACATGACAAAGCCCAAGATCGCCCACAGCCCTTGAGGTTGAGACAAAGGCCGTATCTAGCGCAAAGCCAAGGCTCACGGCGCTCAAGCCCTGCGCGGCACGGCGGCCCAATAATCAAAATCGAGGATCACGCTCGGCGGATAGGCCCCGCCCGCATCCTTGTCTGGGAAATCGGTGCAGGGCTGGTCCTTGGTTGCAACCAGCCTCAAGCGCAAGGCGCCCATATCGGGATGACCCTCTAGCTCGGCCTTGTCTAGCACCTGGCTCCAGGCAAACACGGTTGATCCGGCAAAATAGGGCGCGACATGACGCCCGCCATTAATCCCCAAGATCAGGCCCGCATTTTCCAGCCCATTAAACGACAGGGCCTTGGCGGTTGAGATCACCACCCCGCCATAGACCAGCCGCCGCCCGGTTGGGTCCTTGGCGCGCTCATACTGGTTGAAATGCACCTTGGCGGTATTTTGATAAAGCCGAGTGGCCATCTGGTGCTCGGCCTCCTCGACCACCATGCCATCAATGTGGTCAATTTTTTCGCCAATCGCATAGTCTTCAAACGCATGGGCCGAGCCTGCCAATGCAAAATCATAACCGCTAAAATTCAGCCCAGCCGGCACCACCAGATCAGCGGCCTTGACGTGATCGGCAAGGGCCGGGACGCTTTGGTTCTCAATCACGGCGGCCTCATCGGCCTTGCGCACCATGACCCAGCGCACATAGCTCAAGACCGCGACGCCATTTTGATTAATGCCGGTGGTGCGCACATAGACCACACCGGTCTTTTTGTTGGAGTTTTCCTTCAGACCAATCACTTCGCTGACCGCGTGCACCGTATCGCCGACATGCAAGGGGGCTAGGAACCGGCCCTCGGCATAGCCCAGATTGGCCACGGCATTGAGTGATATGTCCGGCACCGACTTGCCAAACACCATGTGGAAAACCAGCAGGGGATCGACCGGGCTTTGGCCAAGCCCGCAAGCCTTGGCGAAACTATCGGCGCTAAACAGGGCAAAGCGCGGGCCATGAAAGGCGGTATAGAGGGCGACATCGCCCGCCGTGATCGTGCGCGGCGTGGCATGGGTCAGGACTTGGCCTAGGCGAAAGTCCTCAAAATAGTGCCCCGGATTGGTCTTGGTCATGGCGCGCCTCAGGCATAAGGATTGGGGGAGCAGGGCCGCCTTGGCCCGCCTTTGGCCCATTTCCTAACGCCTCGATCACGTCCCGTCTATTATGATCCCATGCCCATGGTCTTGCGAAGCCTGTCATCCGGGTCTAGACCGCTCTCGACAATTCTTATTCACGATCAAACCCTGGAGACGCTTTCAATGGCGCGTGCGAAAATTGCCCTTATCGGTGCCGGCATGATCGGCGGAACCCTGGCCCATATTGCGGCTCGCGAAGAGCTTGGCGATGTGATCTTGTTCGATATTGCCGAGGGCACCCCCCAGGGCAAGGCTCTGGATATTGCAGAGGCCAGCGCCGTGTTTGGCAAGGATAGCGCACTCAAGGGCGCCAATTCTTATGCCGATATTGCCGGGGCCGATGTCTGTATCGTCACTGCCGGTGTACCGCGCAAGGCGGGCATGAGCCGCGATGACTTGCTTGGCATTAATCTGAAGGTCATGAAGGCCGTGGGCGAGGGCATCAAGACCTACGCCCCCAATGCCTTTGTCATCTGCATCACCAATCCGCTCGATGCCATGGTCTGGGCCCTGCGCGAGTTTTCGGGCCTGCCGCATAATAAGGTGGTGGGTATGGCTGGCGTGCTCGATAGCGCGCGGTTTGCCTATTTCCTCGCCGAAAAGACCGGCATTTCGGTGCAGGACATTAATGCCTGGACGCTTGGCGGTCACGGCGATGACATGGTGCCCATGGTGCGTCACTCCACCGTCGGCGGCCTGCCCCTGCCT
>CANGEH010000088.1 GCA_947452665.1 Caulobacteraceae bacterium | reverse complement strand
TTGATCATTGTCGGCATTTGGCACATGCATGTGGGTTTGCGGGTCGTGATCGAGGACTATATCCACAAGTCGCTCAGCAAGGCGGCCTTGCTCTTGCTCAATATGTTTGTCTGCGGCCTGGGCGGGGCCTTGGCAGTCTTTTCGATTCTCAAGGTTGCCTTCAGTGTTAGCGGCCTTGCCGGCGGAGCCATTTGAATATGTCTGAATATGCCTTCATCGATCATCAGTTCGACGTTGTTGTCGTGGGTGCTGGCGGCTCGGGTCTGCGCGCCGCGCTTGGAGCCGCACAAGGTGGCCTAAAAACAGCCTGCGTCTCCAAGGTTTTCCCGACCCGTTCGCACACGGTTGCCGCCCAGGGCGGTATCTCGGCTAGTCTTGGCAATATGGGCGAGGATGACTGGCGCTGGCACATGTATGACACCGTTAAGGGGTCAGACTGGCTGGGCGATCAGGACGCGATTGAATATCTGTGCCGCAATGCGCCCGCCGCTGTTTATGAGCTGGAACACTGGGGCGTGCCGTTTTCACGTACCGATGATGGCAAGATCTATCAGCGCGCCTTTGGCGGCATGACCCGCAATAATGGTGAGGGCCCGGTCCAGCGCACCTGCGCCGCGGCCGACCGCACCGGCCATGCCATGTTGCACACCATGTATGGTCAGGCCCTGTCCAAGGATGTCGAATTCTTTATCGAGTATTTTGCCCTCGACCTGATCATGGAAGACGGCCGCTGCCGGGGCATTACGGCCTGGAAGCTCGATGACGGCACCCTGCACCGGTTCATGGCCCAGACGGTTGTCCTAGCCACAGGCGGCTATGGCCGCGCCTATTTCAGCGCCACCAGCGCCCATACTTGCACCGGTGATGGCAATGCCATGGTGCTGCGCGCGGGCCTGCCGCTACAAGACATGGAATTTGTGCAGTTTCACCCGACCGGTATTTATGGCGCGGGCTGTTTGATCACCGAAGGCGCACGCGGCGAAGGCGGTTATCTAACCAATTCCGAAGGCGAGCGCTTTATGGAGCGCTATGCCCCCTCGGCCAAGGATCTGGCCAGCCGTGACGTGGTCAGCCGCGCCATGACCATCGAGATTCGCGAAGGCCGCGGCGTGGGTCCGAATAAGGACCACATCTTCCTGCATCTGGACCATCTGAACCCAAAGGTCCTGCATCAGCGCCTGCCCGGCATTTCCGAGACGGCCAAGATCTTTGCTGGTGTCGATGTGACCAAGCAGCCGATCCCAGTCTTGCCGACCGTCCACTACAATATGGGCGGCATACCGACCAATTATCACGGCGAAGTCCTGACCAAGGTCGGCGGCGATGCGGACAGTGTCGTGCCCGGCCTGATGGCCGTGGGCGAGGCCGCCTGCGTGTCCGTGCACGGGGCCAATCGTCTGGGCTCCAACTCCCTGATCGATCTGGTGGTGTTTGGCCGCGCGGCGGGTATGCGCACGGTCGATACCTTGAAGGCCGGTGAGCGTCAGGCGGATCTAAAGCCGGGCGCCTGCGACAGCCATATCGAGCGCTTTGATCGCCTGCGCAATGCATCGGGCAAGACCACCACGGCGTCCCTGCGCCTAGCCATGCAAAAGGCCATGCAAGAGGATGTCGCCGTGTTCCGTACCGGCGAAACCCTGCAAAGCGGTGTCGATCGTATGGCCCAGGTCCATAAGGACATGGCCGATATTAGCGTCGCTGATCGCGGCCTGGTCTGGAACACAGACCTGCTCGAGACCCTCGAATTCGACAATCTGATCGGTCAGGCGATCGTCACGGTCAATAGCGCCGCCAATCGCCAGGAAAGCCGCGGTGCCCATGCCCGCGAGGACTTCTCCGATCGCGACGACAAGACCTGGATGAAGCACACCCTGGCCTGGTATGACGGCGCCAGCGGCAAGGTCAGCATCGATTACCGCCCGGTCCATACCTATACCATGTCCAACGAGATCGCCTACATCGCGCCAAAAGCGCGGGTGTATTGATCCGCTGACCTTCGATTAAGGAAACCGCCTGATGGTCCAGCTAACGCTGCCGCAGAACTCCAAGGTTGTTAAAGGCCGCCACCACCCTGCACCTGCTGGGGCAAAATCGGTCAAGACCTTCAAGATCTATCGCTATGACCCCGAATCCGGCGACAATCCGCGCTGGGACACTTATGACGTGGCCACCGACCAGTGCGGCCCGATGGTGCTGGACGCCTTGATCCACATCAAGAACACCATGGACCCGACCCTGGCCTTTCGTCGGTCTTGCCGTGAGGGGGTTTGCGGCTCATGCGCCATGAATATTGGCGGGCGCAATACCCTGGCGTGTACCAGTGGCTGGGCCGAGGTTGCGGGCAAGGATGTGCAGATCTCGCCCTTGCCGCACCAGCCGGTGATCAAGGACCTGGTCCCGGACCTGACCCTGTTTTTTGCGCAATACGCCTCGATCGAGCCCTGGCTCAAGACCGAAACGCCGCAGCCGCAAAAAGAATGGATCCAGTCGCCGCAAGACCGCGAAAAGATCGACGGCCTTTATGAGTGCATACTCTGCGCCTGCTGCTCGACCTCATGCCCAAGCTATTGGTGGAATGGCGAAAAATATCTCGGCCCCGCCACCCTGCTGCACGCCTATCGCTGGCTGATCGATAGCCGCGACGAGGCCACGGGCCAGCGCCTCGACGAGATTGAAGACCCGTTCAAGCTCTATCGCTGCCATACCATCATGAACTGCGCCCAGGTCTGCCCCAAGGGCCTAAACCCCGCCAAGGCAATTGCTGAGATCAAGAAGATGCTGGTCGAGCGGGTAGTCTAGACCCTCCATTTTTCCTTCCCCCGGGCATGCGGGGGAAGGCTTGGCGGGATCGCCTGTTGCTAAAGGGCCAGTTTCAGGCCGCAAAAGGTCGCGATTGCGGCAAAATCTTTATCGCGCGTGATCAGAGCCACATCGGCATCAAGACAGGCTTGCGCGATCAACACATCGGCGAGTCTTGCCTTGCGCCCCGCCGCCAATAGCGTGCGACGCATCAGTCCGGCCCGCGCCCAATAGTCTGGTAAAAGCTCCAAAAGGGGCACCACCTGCAACAAATAGTCCATCTGCGCTGCTTGCGCGCGGCTCGATAACAGTTCCGACAGGACCGGAGGCGGCAGTCTTAGGCGATCTTCGGCCACGGCCTGATGGATCAGATCGATATCTACGCCCTCATCGCCCGCCAAAAACGCGATCAGGCTACTGGTATCAACCGCAATCACGAGACCTTGCCGTCGTCATCGAACGCGCGGTCTCGCCGCAGGTCTTCAAGGTCTAGGTCCAGAAAGACCTTGCCGCGTAATTCTAGCAACCGGCGTCCAAACTGTTTATTTGCCAAGGCCTGTAGCGCCTGACGCAGGGTTTCGGTCACCCCTTCGCCGGTGCAGGCTTGTGCTGCCTCCAAAAGCGGCGCGGGAACCAAGGCTGTGATTTTGCGCATTTCCGTCATATAGGCAGTATTGCCATTTACAACACTGGTAATCAAGGCTGGCATAATGAACTGGCGAACTCGGTCGCCGAAACCCAAAAAGCCGCAAGCTTATCCCGTTGCATGCTCTTGGCCGGACCGTCATATTCAAGGTTGATGATTTGTGGGTTTGAAGGTGGTGGCCGAGTGACTGATCCAGTAGTGCGGGTGGTGATTATTGGTGCCGGTCATGCCGGGGGCTCGGTTGTGGCCTATCTGCGGCAATATGGTTTTGCCGGTCCCGTTACCCTGATCGGCGAAGAGCCCTTGGCCCCCTATCAGCGCCCGCCCCTGTCCAAGGCCTGGCTCAAGGGCGAGGCCGATGCAGAGTCGCTGATGCTCAAGCCCTTGAGCTTCTATAGCGAGAACCAGGTTGATTTGCGCTTGGGCGTCCATGCCGTGGCCATAGATCGCGTAGCCAAGACCGTCGCCCTGTCTGAGGGCGATCCGGTGGCCTATGATGTGCTGGTGCTGGCCACGGGCGCGCGGGCGCGGCGACTGACCCTGCCGGGCTCGGATCTCAAGGGCGTGCTCGAACTGCGCACCGCCGCCGATGCGGAAAAGCTGAAATCGGCGCTTGAAGGCCAGGGCAAGACCTTGGCCGTGGTTGGCGGCGGCTATGTCGGCCTAGAGGCCGCAGCCTCTGCCCGCGCCCTGGGCGCGCAGGCCGTGGTGATCGAGCGCGAGAGCCGGGTTCTAGCCCGGGTTGCCTGCGAGCCCCTGTCCAATTTTTTCCAGACCTATCACACCGCCAAGGGCGTGGTGTTTGAGGTCAATGCCGGGGTTGAGGGCTTTGAGGGCAAGGATGGCGCGGTCACGGGGGTACGCCTTGCCGATGGCCGAACCATAGCCTGCACCGCCGCCCTGGTCGGGGTCGGGGCCATACCCAATGACGAGATCGCCAAGGCCGCGGGGCTAGAGTGCAATAATGGCGTTGTGGTCGATGCCAGCGCCCGCACCAGCGACCTGGCCATATTCGCGGTTGGCGACCTGACCCAAAGGCCCCTGCCCCTTTATGAGCGCAGTGTGCGGCTAGAAAGCGTGCCCAATGCGCTGGAACAGGCCAAGATTGTCGCCTGCGTCCTAACGGGCCGCCCCCTGCCCGCACCCGAAGTGCCATGGTTTTGGTCGGATCAGTATGATTTAAAGCTGCAAATTGCGGGCATGCCGTTCGATGCGGACCAGATTATTATTCGCGGTGACCCGGCCAATGCAAAGTTTGCCATATTTCATCTGAAACAGGGTTGCGTTCAGGCCGTAGAGGCGGTCAATTCAGCGCCGGAATTTATGGCTGGGAAACAATTGGTCGCATCGCGAAAACCAGTTGCAACCGCCAAACTAGTCGATATGTCCATATCAATGAAGGACGTTGCGGCTTAACGCGGCGGCGATACGAGGAAGCTTATGGCGAAGATTACTTTTGTTGAGCACAACGGCAAAGAACATGTTGTCGATGCCAAGTCCGGCCTGACTGTGATGGAAGCGGCCGTGAAGAACAATATCCCAGGTATTGATGCCGATTGCGGCGGGGCCTGCGCCTGCGCCACCTGCCATGTCTATGTGGCTCAAGAGTGGCTGGCCAAGACTGGCACCCAGTCGGCCATGGAAGAGAGCATGCTCGATTTTGCTGAAAACGTAGAATCCAATTCGCGTCTGTCTTGCCAGATCAAGATCAGCGACGAGCTGGACGGCCTGATCGTCAATCTGCCGGAAAGCCAGCACTAGGTCTTGGCCCTGCGCATTGTTGCCGGACGGTTTCGCGGCAAGGTCCTGATCGCGCCCGAGGGGGAGGCCACGCGCCCCACCTCGGATCGCGCCCGGCAGGCTGTGTTTAATATTCTCGAACATGCCGACTGGTCGCCCGGTCTGGTGGATTTGCGGGTCATTGACCTGTTTGCAGGCTCTGGCGCATTGGGGCTTGAGGCCCTGTCGCGCGGGGCGGCCTATGCCCTGTTTGTCGAGACCGATCCCGATGCGCGCGGCGCGATTCGTAGCAATATCGATGCGATGGATTTTTTCGGCATCACCCGGATTCATCGCCGCGACTGCACCGATTTAGGGGCCAAGCCCGCTGGCGATGGCGCACCGTTTGACCTGGCCTTTCTCGATCCGCCCTATCGCAAGGGCCTTGGCGAGCAGGCCTTGGCGGGGCTCTTAAGCGGCGGCTGGCTGACTGAGGGCGCGATCTGTGTCTGGGAACGGGCGGCGGATGAGGTGCCGGTTACGGTAACGGGGTTTGAAATACTCGATACCCGCACCTATGGCGCGGCGCAGGTGGTGTTTTTAAGGCGGCTTTAGGGCTAGCCCCCTCCACCGCTTCGCGGTCCCCCTCCACCAAAGTGGGAGGATTTAAAACAGCTAATCTTCCCCCTCTGGGGGAAGTACCGGCGACGCCGGGGAAGGGCGCCTAGCGCCGCCCGAACAGTTTCTCGATATCCGCCAGTTTCAGCTCAACATAGGTCGGCCGGCCATGATTGCATTGGCCAGAATGCGGCGTGGCCTCCATCTGGCGCAGCAGGGCATTCATTTCGGTGCCGTTAAGCCTGCGCCCTGCCCTTACTGACCCGTGACAGGCCATGGTCGAACAGACATCGGCCAGCCGCTCGCTCAAGGCCAGGGCCTGACCGTTTTCGGCCAGATCATCGGCAATGTCGCGGATCAGGCCATGCACATAGGTCTCGCCCAGCATGGCTGGGGTTTCACGCACCAAGATGGCCCCCGGACCAAAGGCCTCAATCACCAGACCAAGCGCCGCTAGCTCATCGGCGCGCGCCAGAACCCGTTCAGCCTCTGCCGGGTCCAGATCAACTACCTCGGGCAGGAGCAGGGTCTGACGCATCACCCCGCCCTCAGCCATTTCCGCCTTCATCCGCTCATAAACCAGACGCTCATGCGCCGCATGTTGATCGACTAGGATCATGCCGTCGCGGGTCTGGGCGACAATATAGGTCTCATGGACCTGGGCCCGCGCGGCACCCAGTGGGCGGTCGATGGGGTCATATTGGTCGACCTGAGCCTCAGCCGAATAGCCCTCAACCCTGGCTGTGGGCTCAGATAGGCCCGGCAGGCTGCCCGTCATGGGACGGGGCGGTGCAGGCGTCCACCCACCCGACTGCCAGGCTGAAAAGCCTGCGGCACTGGGCGGGGCCACATAGCCGCTATAGCCGGGGCGAAAGCCGCTCAAGGCCGCATCGGCCGCCGTGGTCGAGGCCCTGTGCCCTGCGCCAGCCAAAGCGTGTTTCAGCGCGCCAATAATCAGGCCGCGCACCAGGTTGGGATCGCGAAACCGCACCTCGGCCTTGGCCGGATGCACATTCACATCGACCAGGGTGGGGTCCAGATCCAGATAGAGCGCCGCCGTCGGGTGGCGATCCCTCGCCAGAAAATCGGCATAGGCCGCCCTCAAGGCCCCTTGCAGCAAGCGGTCACGCACGGGGCGGCCATTAACGAACAGATATTGATGCGCCGAATTCCCGCGGGAATAGGTTGGCAAACCTGCAAAGCCCGATAGCCGCACCCCCTCGCGCTCCTGGTTTAGCAAAAGGGCATTGGCCTCAAACTCGGACCCCAGGATTGCCGCCAGCCGCGCCAGACGGCCCTGATCGCCCTTAACCTCAGCGGCGAGGCGAAGCGAGCGGCGTCCATCCAGGTCAAGGCTAAAGGCCGCATCCTCATGCGCCATGGCCTGACGCTTGATCTCCTCAGCAATCGCCATGGCCTCAGAGCGTTCGGACTTCATGAATTTCAGACGGGCGGGCGTGGCATAAAAGAGGTCCCGCACCTCGATCCGCGCGCCATGCGGCCCGGGAAAGGCGCTGGGCTGGACCGCGCCCACAGCCCCGCCCTCGACGCTCAAGGCATAGGCGTCACTCGCCCCCTTGGCGCGCGAAGACAGGGTCAGGCGCGATACCGACCCAATCGAGGGCAAGGCCTCGCCGCGAAAGCCCAGGGTTAGGATGTGTAACAGGTCCCACTCGCCCTGATCATCGGGCACCAGCTTGGACGTGGCATGGCGCTCAACCGCCAAGGACAGATCAGACGGCGACAGGCCAATGCCGTCATCGGCGACCAGAATACGGGTCAAGCCGCCCTGATCGGCCTGAATCTCAATCCGCCGTGCGCCAGCATCAAGCGCGTTCTCGACCAGTTCCTTGACCGCACTGGCCGGACGCTCGACCACCTCGCCTGCGGCGATGCGATTGACGGTCTCATTGGGAAGGCGGCGAATGGTCATCGGGGCTCGCTAAGACAAGCGATGAGCCTAGCGCGATTCCTATGGTGAAATGCGATTTCTTGCGGCTCGGGCGAAGGCAGCATTCCGCGCAGGCCCCCTTTCACCCTCACCCGCCTTCCCCGCGAAGGCGGGGATCCAGTGGGTGGATTACAGGTCGAGCGAAACGGTCTGGGTCCCCGCCTTCGCGGGGAAGGCGGAAGGGTGGGGGCGCTGAGGCCCCCTCCACCGCTTCGCGGTCCCCCTCCCCCTATGGGGGAGGATTTAGAACAGCGTAAATCTTCCCCCTCTGGGGGAAGTACCGGCGAAGCCGGGGAAGGGGGCCTGAGTCCGCACCAGCCCCCTCGACCGCTTCGCGGTCCCCCTCCCCCTATGGGGGAGGATTAATCAGAGGCCGGGAAGCTTAAGCCGCACGCCCTGTTCGCGCTTGATCACGACGGGCTTGTCGCCGATCAGCGTCTTAATGCGTTCGGCTTCAACCGCCGGATCGATTGGCGCGACGCCAAGTGTGGCGGCAGTAGCATCGGCAGGGG
>CANGEH010000087.1 GCA_947452665.1 Caulobacteraceae bacterium | reverse complement strand
GGCCCCACTGTTTAGCGCCGGTGGTCGGCGGAGGGCGGGTTCTAGTCGCCCTCAAAACCTAAGTCAACCAACAAATCTAAACCTTTTGAAAAACACCCAAGCCAACAAAATGGCCCAAACCCTTAACAAAAAATCGTCCCCAAGGCCGGCACATATGCACCATCCCCAAAAACACAAACCCATCGGCTGAGCTGCGGAACCTAGACAAACCCTTAACAAATATCAAGGAAGAAAAGACTTTTTTCTAAACCCTCAATACCGTTTCCGGTCCGCCTCATTCAGCGAGCGCCGCTTCTAGGCCCGGGCCTCCAGCATAGCAAGCCCCATTTTCAGTCAATTTGAATTTGCGCACAGGAGACTGTAAACCGCTGGAACCCTAGGCTAGGACTTGGTCGCTACAACGGCCTATTGTCGGCGTATAAAGGACCCCACTCCGATGCTGTCTCACAAGGCCCGTTATGCCCTCCGCGCCCTGGTTGAATTGGCCCGCGATGAGACCGGCGCGCAGATGACCTCGTCTGAGATTGCCAGCCGAGCTGATGCGCCGCGTAAGTTTCTTGAAGCCATATTGCTGGAGCTTAGCCGCCGCGGCCTGATCATTAGCCGGCGCGGCAAGTATGGCGGCTATCAATTGGCCCGTCCCGCCGCCGAGATCAGCTTTGCCCAGGTCATTCGCGTCGTGGATGGACCCTTGGCGCTCGCCCCTTGCGTCAGCCATATGGCGTTTCGAAAATGCGAAGATTGTCCGAGCCTTGAAGGCTGCACCCTGCGCGAAGCCTTGATGAAGGCGCGCGATGCGACCTCGGCAGTGCTTGAGGCCTATAGCCTCGCCGATGCCCTGGCTTCAGAGACTAATCCGCCATCCAAGCCCATGCCCGCGCCAAGCCAGGCCTAACCGGCGGAAATATAGGCCTTAAGCGTAGCCGCCTCGGCCTCAGTTTCGGCAATCTTGGACTTGACCAGATCGCCGATCGAGACAATCCCGGCCAGACGTCCGGTCTTGACCACAGGCAGATGGCGGATGCGCCGATCGGTCATGCGGCTCAATAGATCGTCTACCGTTTCGGTCAAGGACGCGAAAATCACATCGCGCGACATGCAGACCGACAGGGGCTGGGCCATGCCGGCCACACCGTGCTCGGCAACCATTCGGACAATATCGCGCTCTGAGACAATGCCGACCACCTGATCTTCAGGGTCAATCACCACCAGGGCCCCGACCTTTCGGCTGTGTAACAGCGCCGCGGCGCCCCCCACCGATCCATGCGGCGAGGCGGTAAAGACCAGATCGCCCTTGGACTTCAGGATTTGACTGACCAACATGGCACGCACCTCCATTCATTTTATGATTGAATGAAAGCGTCCTCCAATCCCCGCTTAAGATCAAGCAGGGTAAACAAAATGTGAACCTATCTGTAATCCTGCTAGGCGCTCAAAGCCTGCCCATGAGCCGGCCAATCGGGGCGATCAGCAATAGGCCGCAGGCATAGCCGAACACATGCGCCTCCCAGGCAATCGCCATGCCATGTGCGCCGGGCGCCAATCCCGTCAAGCCGATCAGCAGATTAGCAACCATCCAGGCCGCCGCCATGCCGACAACAGAGGAGCTGGCAAACGGCGCCAGACTGCCGCGCCGGTCAATCATGCGTGAGGCCGCCCCCATCAAGCCCGACACGGCCCCCGAGGCCCCGACCAATATGCCCTGGCCGTGCGGGTGCAAGAGGCCAAAGCCCAGACTACCGACCGCGCCGCATAAGAGATAAAACGCAAAAAAACCGATCCCGCCGCCAAGCGTGCCATAACGGCTACGACTTGACACCGCCTCATCATCTGTAGCCTGCGCCCGCCAGTCGTCCGAGCCTAGAAAAAACCGCGCGACCGGCGCACCAAAGGCCAGCGCGCCCAAGGCATTCATCCCCGCATGCGCCCATCCGCCATGCAAGAAGAGGGCTGTGATCAAGGGCAGATAATCGCCGCCTTGCTCGGGCCTATACCCATAGCGCAGCACCAGAGCGTCCTGATCTGGCAGAATGGATTGAACCAGATAGGCCGCCAAAATCACACCGACCAGCACGACAACGGGCCAGGGCGCACGGATCGCCGGTTGCCGCGGTTGATCCAAGGTTCAAACTCCCAACTTATTGATAGCCCTCTATTTCATGAACCGATTTGCGAAGGCCTGCAAAGGCTCTGACCCAGGACGCTGATTTGTTTTCGCCCGGGCCCCAATAAAATTAGCCCGCACGCCTTGCGAAGGCCTCAGTTCCCAATGATGTTGCGCTAGGTTTACCACCTTAAGGATCGTTGCTGCATGACCCGTAATTCGCGCCTGGCCTTGATGGTGAGTTGTAGTCTGTCGCTTGGCGCATGCGGTCACATTTCCATGCCGATGCCAAAATTGTTTCACCCGGCTGCCAGCCACGCGACCCAGGTGGCAGCACCAATCAGCAAGCGGGTCTGGCCGCAAACCGCCTCCGATATTGCCCCAGACCCCAAGATCCGGTTTGGCACCCTAGCCAATGGCATGCGCTATGCCCTGCTTAAGAATGCGACTCCCACGGGCCAGGCGGCTATTCGGCTAAGGTTTGACGCGGGCTCCTTGATGGAAACCGATGCCCAACAGGGTCTGGCGCATTTTCTTGAGCACATGGCGTTTAATGGCTCAAAAAATGTCGCGGAAGGCGAGATGGTCAAGATCTTGGAGCGCCACGGCCTGTCATTTGGGGCCGATACCAATGCCTCCACCGACTTTACCCAGACCGTCTATAAGCTAGACCTGCCCCAGACTGATGACGATACGGTCGATACCAGCCTGATGTTGATGCGCGAAACCGCTAGCGAATTGACCATTAGCCAAGAGGCCGTGGACCGCGAACGCGGCGTGGTGCTGTCCGAAGAGCGCTCAAGCGATTCTCCGGGCTTTCGCGTGTTCAAACAAAGCTTTGGGTTTTTCCTAAAGGACCAATTGGTCCCAAGGCGTTTGCCGATTGGCAAGGTCGAGGTGTTGAAAACCGCATCGCGCGACCTCATTGCTGACTTTTATCACAAATACTATCGCCCAGAGCGCGCGGCCTTGGTCGTGGTTGGCGATTTTGACCTCGATGCCATGGAGGGCAAGATTAAGGCGAGGTTTGGCGATTGGCAGACCTCAAGGCCCGTCGGCGCCGAACCGGATCTGGGCAGGCTGGCCAAGCGCGGGCTGGAGGCCAAGATTGCGATCGAGCCGGGTAGCCGCACCAGTATCGAATATGGCTGGCAGCGGCCGGTGGATTTGAGCGCCGATGGCTTGGCGAAGCGCCGCGACGACCTGATCCAGTCGCTTGGGCTTGCCGTCGTCAATCGCAGGCTGGAGCGGCTGGCAAGAGGCGATAGCCCTGCCTTTATCGGGGCCGCCATCTATACCGGCAATGAGGTCGATTCGGCCGAGCGCACGACCGTGTCGGTCAATGTTGAACCCGATAAATGGCGCGACGGCCTAAGGATGGCTCAGGCCGAGGTGAAACGGGCCATAGCCTTTGGCGTCTTGCAAACCGAACTGGACCGGGAAATCTCCGAAACTCGGGCTAATCTGGTGGCCTTGGCCGCCCGCGCCGAGACCCGCCGCACAACCGCTCTGGCCAGCGAACTGATCGGCTCGGTCGATGACCGCAGCGTGGTGACCAATCCGGCCCAAGAACTGGCCTTGTTTGAGCAATCTGTTCAGGGCCTGAGTGCCGAAACCGTCTCAAAAAGCCTGAAAGGGGCCTTTAGCGGCCAAGGCCCCCTAATCTTCCTGTCCAGCCCCGACCCGATTGTCGGCGGTGAAAAGGTCTTGCTCAAGACCTTTAAGGCCGCCGATGCCCAAAAGGTCACCCCGCCCAGCCAAGACTCTGTGGTCACCTGGCCCTATGGCCAGTTTGGCCCGGTCGGCACGGTTGCTGAGCGACAGGACATTTCCGATCTCGATACGGTGTTTATCCGCTTTGCCAATGGCCTGCGCCTAACGGTCAAACAGACCAAATTTACCCAAGATCAGGTTCTGGTTCGGGTGCGGCTGGGCAATGGCAAGCTGGACCTGCCAAAGGACCGGGTCACAGCCGGCTGGATGCCAGGCTGGGCCGCGACCGAGGGCGGCTTAAAGGCCCTCACCAATGAGCAGATCGAAAAGGTCCTGACCGGCAAGATTTATGGCCTAGACCTTGGCCTAGACGATGATGCGCTGGAGATGAATGGCGCGACACGCCCCGCAGATCTCGATACCCAGCTTCAGCTCATGGCCGCCTATGTGCAAGAACCGGGCTGGCGAACGCAAGGCTTTGAGCGGGCCAAGACCCTTTATTTGCCGTTTAATGCCCAGCTCGACGCAACGCCCGGCGGGGTGATGCAGCGCGAATTGGAAGCCCTGTTGCATCCGGGCGATCGGCGTTGGACCTTCCCGACCAAGGACCAGATTAGTGCAACCAAGGCCGATGACCTAAAACAAGTCCTAGAACCCAGCCTGGCGGACGGTCCGGCCGAAATCATTATGGTGGGCGATATCACGGTCGATAAGGCGATCGAGGCGGTCGCCGCAACGTTTGGCGCCCTGCCCGCTAGGCCTGAGCGCGCGCCGGTCAAGGCCGGATGGGACGTGCAATTTCCCGCCGGAACCCCCCAGCCTGTCATCCTGACCCATAAGGGCCGCGCCGATCAGGCCAGCGCCTTTATCGCCTGGCCAAGTCAGGACTTTGCCGCCGATCCGCAAGAAGCCCGGACCTTGCGAGTCTTGGCCCAGATTATTGAGCTGCGCATGACCGACGAATTGCGCGAAAAACAGGGCGCAACCTATTCACCTTCGGCAAGCGCGGACTCATCGCTGATCTATCCGGGCTATGGCTATATTGCCGCCAGTGTTGAAATGCCGCCTGCCAAGCTAGAAGGCTTTTTTGCCGATATGGATAAGATTGCTGCGGACCTGCGCGATCATCCGGTCAGTGCCGATGAGTTGCAACGCGCCAAGACCCCGCAACTGGATTCGGTGGAAAAAGCGCGCCAAACCAATGGCTATTGGCTCAACATATTGTCGGGTGCCCAGACCGAGACCCTGCGCCCTTATCCGGCCAATGGGCTAGTCAAGACGCTCGCCGGCACGCAGACGCGCTCGGTCAGACTCGATGCCGCCCGCTCGGTCATGGCCAGCCTTGCCAAGGTGACGGCAGCCGACCTGCAAAAGGCCGCCCAGACCTATTTAAAGCCGGACAAGGCCTGGCGCTTAAAAGTGGTGCCGGAAGCGAAATAGGGGCCCCCAGCCCCCTTCCGCCTTCCCCGCGAAGGCGGCTGAGGGGGAAGGGCTTGAGGGGGTTGAAGCCGTGCTGGATGCGGCTCCTGAGTTTGAAGACAAACAGGAAACCCTGACTGTGAATTGAACCTAGATGGCAATAAGGGCGGCCGCGAGCCGGCGGCCCTCGGCGGCTAGGACGTTATAGACGCGGGCGGCTGTTGGGGTGTCCATGAACTCTAGGCCAATGCCCGCCCTTTGCAGGGCCTCGCGCACGGGCCTAGGCGGCAGGCACTGAACCGCGCCGGTGCCAAGCAGCACAAACTCCACCACGGCAGGGCCTGCGGCAAAAACGGGCGCTAGGGCCTCTGGCGTTAGGTCTTGGAGGTCGGTCAAGAGCCAGGTCACGGGCTGATCATTGAGGATCAGCAAGGAGCCCTCGTGCCTTTGGCCAGACACCCGAAAGCCGCCGCTGCCATAGGCATCGATCGAGGGGGCCTGGCGCATGGGCCTAGCGGGTCTTTGGCGGGGTGATGACCTCGGGCTCCTCGCCGCGCTTGACGCCCCACAGCAGGATGATGGGCGAGGCGACATAGATGGAGGAATAGGTCCCAATCAAGATCCCGAAAATCAGGGCCAGCGAAAAGCCGTGCAGGGCCTCGCCGCCGAAAATGGCCAGACCTGACAGGGCCAATATGGCCGTGACGCCGGTAATGATCGTGCGCGACAAGGTCTCATTGATCGACAGGTCAATCACCTCGCGAAGAGGCATCTTCTTATATTTGCGCAGATTTTCGCGCAGGCGGTCAAACACCACCACCGTGTCATTCATCGAATAGCCGATAATGGTCAGGATGGCGGCGATCATGGTCAGGGTAAATTCCAGCCGCAAGATTATGATCAGACCAAAGGTCAAGATCACGTCGTGAAACAGGGCGACCACCGCGCCTAGGCCAAACTGCAACTCAAACCGAAACCAGATATAGATCAGCATCAGGCCGATCGCGACGCCGAGCGCCAAGATACCATTACGGAAAAGCTCGCCCGACACCTTGGGGCCAACCACCTCGGTGCGCGAATAGGTCACCGGACCGATTGCGCCATTGAGTGCGGTCTTGACCCGGTCAACCGTCTGGGCAGGGTCTGCGCCATCGGGGGTCTGGAAGCGGATCAGGGCGTCATTCTCCGCGCCAAACGCCTGGACCTGCACATCCCCGAGCTTGAGCGCGCCAAGCGTGCCGCGCACCTGGCCCAGATTCAGCGGCTTGGTGCCGGTATTCAGCTCCAGAACTGTACCGCCTTTGAAATCGATGCCGAAATTCAAGCCGGGCTTGAACAGCATGACCGCCGTGGCCAGCACAGCAATGATCGACAAGACCCCGGCTGCGCGCGCAAAGCCGACGAAATCGAGATTGGTCTTTTCAGGAAGCAGCTTGATGAGCGGCCAGGCCATGGGTTTCGCCTTATACAATCGGAAGCGTTTTGGGACGGAAGGTGCGGAACCACCAGGCGATTAGGACCTGAGAAATCAGCACAGCCGTAAAGACGGAGGTAATAACCCCGATCGACAAGGTCCAGGCAAAGCCGCGCACAGGGCCAGAGCCGAACTGGAACATGATCAAGGCCGCCAAGATGGTGGTGACATTGGCGTCGATAATCGTGGTCATGGCCTTGGAGAAACCGGCATCGGCCGCAGCCATGGCGGTTCGTCCGGCCCTGACCTCGTCGCGCATACGCTCATAGATCAAAACATTCGCATCAACCGCCACGGCCAAGGTCAAGATCAGGCCAGCAATACCGGGCAAGGTTAAGGTGGCTTGCGTTACGCTCATCAAGGCCACGATCAAGAGGCCATTAACCGTCAATGCCATGGCGGCAAACCCGCCAAACAGGCCATAGGCTAGGACGATAAACACAAGGATCAGGCCAGCGCCCAATAGGGTCGAAAACTGACCGGCCTTAACCGCATCGGCGCCAAGCTCGGCTCCGACGGTACGCTGTTCTTCCACTTTCAGCGGCGCAGGCAGGGCACCAGCGCGCAGCAGGACCGACAGGTCATTGGCGGTCGCTTCGGTGAAATTGCCGCTGATCTGGCCAGAGCCGCCGCGAATGGGCTCATTAATGCGCGGCGCAGAAATAATCTTGCCATCCAGCACAATCGCAAACCGCTTGCCAACATTGTCGGCTGTGGCATCGCCAAATCGGCGCGCGCCTTGGCTATTAAACCGGAAAGACACGACGGGCTGGCCATTTTGGTCAAAGGAGAGGCGCGCATCGGTCAGCATTTCACCGCCAACCAGGGCGCGGCGCTTGACCAACAGGGCTGGCTCTTGCTGCTCTTCACTAGGCAGGATTTCAGACCCGGGCGGGATGCGGCCGGCAGCGGCCTCTTGCAGGGTGACGCTGTCATCAACCATCTGGAAGGTCAGTTTGGCGGTTTGCCCGATCACGCGCTTGAGGCGTTCAGGATCGCTTTCACCCGGCGCCTGAACCACGATCCGATTGGTGCCTTGGCGAATAATGGTCGGCTCGCGCGTGCCCAGTGAATCGATCCGGCGACGGATGATTTCGATCGACTGCTCGACCGCCTTGACGCCCTCAGCATTGATAGCTTCGGGTACCAGGGCCAGTTCAAGGCGTTGATCAGGCGCAACCGTTACCGTGATGTCACGGCCAGACGGCGCCCCCGCCAAGGGCTGGCCCATCTTGGCCAAAATCTTGCGCGCTGCATCCAGTTGGGCCGGATCGGTAATGCGCACAGAGATGATGCCATTAACCTGGCCTAGCCCTGTAAACACAATCTGTTCGGAGCGCAGATTATTGCGCACGTCTTCCAACAAATTCGTCAATCGCTCGGTCTTGAGCGCGGCTGTGTCCACCTCGAGCAGCAGATAAGAGCCGCCCTGAAGGTCAAGGCCTAGGTTCAGCTTTTGATGCGGCAACCAGGCAGGCGCCTGATCCAGCATCTTTTGCGGCACGACATTGGGCAGGGTGAACACCACGCCAAACAGCAAGGCGGCGATACAGGCGATCACCTTCCAGCGGGCAAGATTAAGCATGAGCCAGGACTTTCAGCCGACG
>CANGEH010000086.1 GCA_947452665.1 Caulobacteraceae bacterium | reverse complement strand
GTGACCTCAGCAAACACCGGTTTTTATCTGGGTTCCCATGGCTGACACCGCCGCGCCTGCGTTTTTCTCGCCCTATAGCCATGATTTTGTAAGGCTCGGCGTCTGTGTGCCCGCGCTTAGGCCCGCCGACGTGGGCTTTAATGCGGACCAGACCCTGGACCTGATCCATCAGGGCCATGCGGCGGGGGCAGCAATCTTGTTGTTCCCAGAACTGGGCCTTAGCGCCTATGCGATTGATGATCTCTTGCTACAACAGGCCCTGCTGGGTGCGGTCGAGGCTGAACTTGGCCGCCTGACCGAGGCGACCGAGGGTCTAACGCCGGTCGTCGTGGTGGGGGCGCCCTTAAGGTTCAAGGGCGGGCTCTATAATTGCGCCGTGGCCCTGCATGATGGTCGGATACTGGGCGCTGTGCCCAAGGCGTACCTTCCCAATTATCGCGAGTTTTATGAGCGCCGCTGGTTCACCCCCGGCGCTGATGTCACGGGCGAAACCATCACGATTGCCGGGGAAGAGGTACCGTTTGGCGTCGATATCCTGTTCCAGGCTGTGGGCCGCACGCCGTTTTGTTTCCATATCGAGATTTGCGAAGACATCTGGACCCCGACCCCGCCCAGCAGCGCGGCAGCCCTGGCGGGCGCTGAAATCCTTCTGAACCTGTCAGCCAGCAATATCACCATTGGCAAGGCCAAGACCCGCAACCTTTTGTGCCGATCCCAGTCTGAGCGCTGCCAGGCGGCCTATGCCTATTCGGCGGCGGGACCGGGCGAATCGACCACCGATCTTGCCTGGGACGGCCAGGGCGCGATTTTCGAACTCGGCCAGACCCTGGCCCAATCGCAGCGGTTTAGCCCTGAGCCAACCTTGTCCCTGGCTGATCTCGATCTTGGCCGTATCCGGCAAGAGCGCCTGCGTACCGGCACCTGGAATGATGCCGCCCTAAGATCGCGCCGCGATGGCGAGGGCTTTGACACAGTCGAGTTCGATTTTGAGGCCCCAGCGCAAAATCTGGACCTGATCCGCGACGTCGAGCGGTTTCCCTATGTGCCGTCAAACCCCGCTGAGCTGGCCGAAAACTGTTATGAGGCCTGGAATATCCAGGTCCAGGGCCTGGCCACAAGGCTAAAATCCACAGGGCTAAAGCATCTTGTTATCGGCGTCTCAGGCGGGCTGGATTCGACTCAGGCCCTGATTGTCGCGGTCAAGGTGATGGATCAGCTTGGCCTGCCGCGCCAAAACGTTTTGGCCTATACCCTGCCCGGCTTTGCCACATCGGATGGCACCAAGGCCAATGCCCATGCCCTGATGCAGGCCCTGGGCGTCAGCGCCCATGAGCTGGATATCCGCCCTGCCGCCCAGCAAATGCTGGCCGATCTTGGCCATCCCTTCAGCGCCGGTCAGCCGGTCTATGATGTGACGTTTGAAAATGTCCAGGCGGGCCTGCGGACCGATTACCTCTTCCGCCTAGCCAACCAAAACGCCGCTCTGGTGGTCGGAACCGGCGACCTGTCCGAGCTAGCGCTTGGCTGGTGCACCTATGGGGTTGGCGATCATATGAGCCATTATAACCCCAATGCCGGGGTCTCTAAGACCCTGATCCAGCACCTGATCCGCTTTGCCGCCGCGTCGGGCGATTTTAGCCAAGCGACCGCCAAGCTGTTGCAGGCCATATTGGACACAGAAATCTCGCCCGAACTGATCCCAGCCGGGGCCGATGGCGCGGTGCAATCGACGCAAGGCATGATCGGCCCCTATGCCCTGCAGGATTTTACCCTCTATTACCTGACCCGCTATGGCTTTAAGCCGTCCAAGATTGCCTATCTGGCCTGGCAGGCCTGGCACGATGGGGCCAAGGGCGATTGGCCAGCCAATACGCCAGAGGCGGCCCGCACCGCCTATGATCTGGCCACGATCAAGTCCTGGATGGCCCTATTCCTGAAACGCTTCTTCGCCAACCAGTTCAAACGCAGCGCCGTCCCCAACAGCCCCAAGATCAGCTCCGGCGGCTCCCTCTCCCCCCGAGGCGACTGGCGCATGCCCTCGGACGCCTCAGCGGCTGTGTGGTTGGAGGAGCTAGAGACGGGCGTGCCGGATTAGGTTTGTTCCAAAATCGGGAACAATCGCTTGCTCCCATATCGGGAACATGCTAAGGCTGGGTCATGAGGATTATTGCCCGGCGCACCATAGTGCATTTTGCCGAACGCCATTCCCTAGCCAAACCGGCGCTTTATCGGTGGGCCAGTACGATTGAGGCGGGCGAATGGCACACTATGTCTGAGCTTTCGGCATCCTTCTCGGGCGCTAAGGTTTTGAACGCCGATCGGGTCCGGTTCGCGATTGGTGGCGGGGCGTTTCGCCTGATTGCCAGTTTCGAATTTCGACGTCAGATCGCCTTTGTCAAATTTGTCGGCACCCACGAAGACTATGACCGCATCGATGCCCTGACCGTGGCACAGTTTTAGGAGGTTCAAATGAATGTTCATGTGATCCGCAATGACGATGACCTGACCGCCGCCCTGCGGGACATTGATACCCTATGGCAGGCGCAAACGGGTAGCGCCGATGAAGATAAGCGAGACGCCCTAATCGCCTTGGTCGCGGCCTATGAAGACAAACACTATGCCATCCCAAAGGTAAGCGGTCTTGAGACGCTGAAATTTTGCATGGAGCAAAATGGCAAAACCCAATCCGATCTCGCCAGCCTTCTCGGCTCGCGGTCCCGCGCCTCAGAAATTTTGTCGGGTCGCCGCGCCTTGACCTTAGACCAGATCCGCACCCTTGCCAGAGACTGGCGCATTCCTGCGGCCGCGCTGTTGGAGGTGGAGGTGGCTTAAACGCTACAAGTCACCGAAAGATGAGGCGCCCATCGCACTGTCCAATGCTAAAAAAAGGCCATCGCCAACGCCGCCTAATCCAGCCGCCCCACCGCCCACCTTGCCGCATCCGCCACCGCCGCGTCCGGGTCCGCGCACAGCGCCTCTGCAACGGCGCGCAAGTCAGGTTCGCCGCTATTGCCAATCGCATAGAGGACATTGCGCACGAAGCGGTCTCGGCCAATGCGTTTGATCGGGCTCTTGGCGAACAGGGTGCGAAAGGCCGCATCATCGAGCTGGGCTAGGTCGGCAAGCGCGGGCGCGGTTAGGGCTGGGCGGGGCTGGAGGGCCATTTCTTGGCCCACTTGGGCAAACTTGTTCCAGGGACAGACGGCCAGGCAGTCATCACAGCCATAGATGCGATTGCCCATGGCCGGGCGCAGGGCCTCATCGACCGGGCCCTTATGCTCAATGGTCAGGTAAGAGATGCAGCGCCTCGCATCGAGCTGATAGGGCGCGGGAAACGCTTTTGTCGGACAGATATCGAGACAGGCCTGGCACGAGCCGCAATGATCGATCTCGGCCGCGTCTGGCTCTAGGACTAACTCCGTCAAAATAGCGCCCAAAAACAGCCAGGAGCCAAGCTGGCGCGAGACCAGATTGGTATGCTTGCCCTGCCAGCCCAGGCCAGCCTGTTGCGCCAGCGGTTTTTCCATCAGGGCAGCGGTATCGACAAACACCTTTAGCGCGCCGCCAAACTGCTCCACCATCCAGCGTGCTAGGACCTTGAGCCGCTTCTTGATCAGGTCGTGATAGTCATCACCCTGGGCATAGACCGAGATATTGCCGCGGTCCTTGGCATCGAGCGCCTCAAGCGGATCATGGTCTGGGCCATAATTGACGCCAAGCATGATGGCACTAAGGGCACCGGGCCACAGGGCCTTGGGGTGCGCGCGCCGCTCTAGGGTCTCAGCCATCCAGTCCATCTGCCCGTGGTGGCCGGCCTCGACAAAGGCGGCGAGGCGGGCGCTGGCGGGCCAAGGGTCGGTCACGCTCGTGAAACCGCAGACCTCAAAGCCAAGCTCTAGGGCCTTGGCTCGGATCTGGGCCCGGATCAGGGCTTCACGCCCAGAGGCCTCAGAAATCGAGATTGTCATAATGCCCAGACGGGGCCAGGCCTGGCCAGCGATCGGCCAAGAGCGGCCTAAAACACGGGCGCGACTTGATCTTCATATACCAGGTCTTGGCCGCCGAAAATTCACGCCAAGGAACGTCGCCAAAATAGTCGATCACCGAGATGTGGGCGGCGGCGGCAAAATCGGCTTGGGACAGACGCGGCCCAGCCAGCCAGTCACGATTGGCCAGCAAGCTTTCCAGATAGGCCAGATGCGCGCGCAGGTTTTCGCGCCCTTGTCTGAGATTAGCCATGTCCGGCGCGCCAAGGCCTAGCAGGCGCTTATCCATCTTTTCATAGAGGATATAGGCATTGACCTCATTATCGAACTTACGCTCGAACCATTGCACCAGACGTCTGGCCTCGGCGCGGGTGGCCGGATCGGGGCCTAGCAGGTCGGGCTGGGGATATTGTTCCTCCAGATGCTCCAATATGGCCCGGCTTTCACAGATTACCAGCCGCTGCGCGCCTTGAAGCTCGACCAGGATCGGGGTCAGGCCTGAGGGATTCATCTCTTCAAGACTGGTCTTGGGCTCCCAATAGCGCTCGGAGACTTCGCTAAACAGTAGCCGCTTTTCGCCAAGCGCGAGCCGCACCTGACGCGAGGCGGGATCGAGCGGAAAATGGTGAAGGCTGCGGCTAAGGGTCATGATCTATGGGGTTTCAACCAGACTATCGCCTAAAAAACAAGCAAACATGGCCGCTTATCCCGCCTAAGCTGTATACAAACCCTTAATCATGACTATGGGCGGTTTCAGCAAACGCGCCGCCATGCGGCTCGGCCTGGCCGCTGGGGTCGGGATGGATCAAGATATCGGCGGCCGGAAAGGCGACCAGCACCCTATTTTCGGCGGCAACCATGACATTATGCGCCTCGACCAGCGACAGGCTGGGGTCCAGATCGGCATGCATCTGCATATGGATAAAGGGCCCCGAGGCACGGGTGCGCAACTGGTGCACGCCGCGAATGCGCGCGTCCTGGGTCATCAGGTGGATAATGCTGGCCCTTTGTTCGTCGGGCAGTTCCTGATCCATCAGTTGGACCGAGGCTTGGCTAAACACCCCCACTGCGCCCCAGACCAGCCAGGCCGCGACGATCAGGCCCGCAATCGCGTCCAGCACCGGCTGATGAAACAGGGCCACAGCCGCAATGCCCAAAAGCGATATGGCGTTTGAGGCCAGGTCCGCCGCATAATGCGCCCGGTCCCCTGACACCGCGACCGAGCCGGTCTGGCGCAGGACCCGCGACTGGGCTGCGATCAGGGCCATGGTCAAGCCGATCGAGGCGACCATCACCACCATGGCCCAGCCCTCTTGCTGGATCGGGTGCGGATGGGCGATACGGTTAAGGGCTTCTTGGCCAATCAGGGCGGCCGAGGCAAACACAAGCCCGCCCTGGATCAGGCTAGCAAAGGCCTCGGCCTTGCCATGGCCAAACCGGTGCTCGGCATCAGGCGGGGCGGCGGCATAACGCACGGCAAAAAACGTCACCAGGGAGGCGACCAGGTCCAGGCTTGAATCGGCTAATGATGCCATCATCGAGACCGAGCCCGACTGCACCCAGGCCACCGCCTTGATCACAATCAAGATCGCCGCCACGCCCACCGACAAGGTGGTGGCATAACGGGTCAGGGCGCTGGACTGGGCCAGATTAAGGCCGTGGGTATGGGGACTGCTCATGGCCTAAGTTTAGCGCGCCCTGGCCACATGCAACAGCGCGAACGACTCTCAGCTAGAAGCGCACGATCAGGGCTTAAACACCACCCCGCCCTTCATCACAAACACCACGGTTTGCAAGGTCGTGACATCGCTTAAAGGATCGCCCTTGACCGCAATCAGGTCAGCGGCAAGGCCTGGGCTGAGGCGGCCAATCTGATCGCCAAGGCCCAGATGATCGGCCGCGCCAATCGTTGCGCTCTGCACCGCTTCGAGCGGAGTCAGGCCTGCCCGGGTCAGGAGCACAAATTCATAGGCATTATCGCCATGGGCCGAGACGCCGGTATCGGTACCAAAGGCAATCTTGACCCCGCCCTCATGCGCGCGCCTTGCCATGTCGAGCATTTTTGGGCCCGCCTGCAGGGCCTTGGTGGTCTGGGCGGGGGTGAGGAAATTGTCCTTCGAGGCGGCAATTCTGGCGACATAATCCCCCGCCATCAGGGTTGGCACCAGATAGGCCCCGGTCGCCTTAAAGAGGGCGATCGATTTGGCATCTAGGTAGGTGCCGTGCTCGATGCTGTCGCCGCCGGCTTTCAAAAACGCATTTATGCCGTCAACCCCGTGGGCATGGGCGGTGACCTTACGGCCCATGCGGTGGGCGGATTCGACAATCGCGGCCAATTCATCATCGGAGAACTGCTGGGCAAGACCCGCAGCGGTATTGGACAAGACCCCGCCTGTAGCGGTGATCTTGATAATATCGGCGCCCAGCCAGACCTGCTCGCGCACCGCGCGGCGACAATCATCGGGTCCAGAACAGACCGAACCTGGCCGCAGCACATGCATGACGTCTTCACGAAACCCATTCACATCGCCGTGGCCGCCATGCACAGAAATGGCAGACCCCGCCGCGATAATCCGAGGCCCAGGCACATCGCCGCGCGCGGTCGCATCGCGAAGGGCGAAAATGGCGGCATTGTCGGCCCCAAGATCAGCCACCGTTGTAAATCCAGCCAAGAGCGTGCGGCGCGCATAGCGGGCCCCGACCATGGCCTGATCGGCTGAGGACTGGGTCACTTCTTCCAGGCGGCTATTGGGGCTGGTCTGGCTGGTCAGGTGCACATGGCTGTCGATCAGGCCGGGCAGGACAAACTGGTCCTTCAGATCAATCACCGTACCGCCGGGTTCAGACACATAGCCGTCGGCAATGCGCACCAGCTTGCCGCCATCAATCACCAAGGTCTTGGCCGTCTCGACCTTGCCGGTGGCGGGATCGAGCAAGACCTTGCCAACCTGCACAAAACTGGCCGCCTGGGCCGCGCCAAGGCTAAACGCCCCGGCCAGACAAACGCCCGCCAATAGTCCCCAAACCCGCTTCGTCATAATCGCACCCCTAAAAGTCAGCGGCCAGTCTAGGGCGCAACCAGCCGGATCGGCAAGACAAGCTTGGCCCCAATCAGGGGCTGGACAGACCCGGGCGGCTCGGGTCTATCTGGCGCTGACATCCTCAAGGCCCCAAGGACTGAGCCCCATGCCCGATTGGTTGAATGCGATTATTCTCGGTCTGATTGAGGGCGTGACCGAGTTCTTGCCCGTCTCGTCTACGGGCCACCTCTTATTGGCCGAGCGGGCCATGGGCCTTACTGGTCCGGCCTGGGATACGTTTGCGGTCCTGATTCAGCTGGGCGCGATACTGGCTGTGGTGGTCTTGTATTTTCAAAGGCTGTGGGACGTGGTCTTGCGCCTGCCGACCAGTCCAGAAGCGCGGCGATTTGTCTATAGCCTGATGATTGCCTTTGCCCCGGCCGTGGTTCTAGGCTTGGCCTTTCACGACATTATCAAACAGGTCTTGTTTGAGAGCCCGCGCCTGATCTGCTGGTCCCTGATCATTGGCGGGGTGGTCTTGGCGGCGATCGAGCGGTTTAGCCCGCCGCCGCGCCAATTTGACGCCATGGCGTTTAAGCCTGCCACGTCCTTGGGTGTGGGCCTGTTTCAAGTCTTGGCCATGATCCCAGGCGTGTCGCGCTCGGGCGCAACCATTGTCGGGGCCATGCTGCTGGGCGCTGACCGGCGCGCGGCGGCTGAGTTTTCGTTCTTTCTGGCCATACCCACCATGACGGCGGCCTTTGCCCTGGACCTCTATAAGGCCAAGGATACGCTGAGCCTGGATCAGGGCGGTCTGATCGCGATTGGCTTTGTTACCGCCTTTGTGTCGGGCTGTTTTGTGGTCAAGACCTTGCTGGCCTTTGTCACCCGCTATGGCTTTATGCCCTTTGCCGCCTGGCGCATTGTCGTCGGCGCAGGCGGGCTGATCGCGCTTGGCCTAGTGGGCCACTAGCCCCCTATTTGCGCGGCATATAGATGGCATCCAGCCTTGCCGGTGTCTTGGCATCGCGCTCCAGCCGCGGATAGCGAAGCCCGCCGCTATAATCGAGCTTGAGCGTGCGATAGCGATCGCCCGACTTGACCAAAAGCTCAACTGGCTTGGCTGTTTCCGTGGCCGCCGTAATCGCCGCCTTTAGGCCGTCGGCATCATAGGCCACCCCGCCCACGGCAATGATCTGACTGCCCGTGATCAGACCGGCCTTAAAGCCAGGGCCGCCCCAGGCGACATCGGCAACCAGCCCTTCTTTTTCCAGCACAAGCCCAATCGAATAGCTCAAATCCACGGTCTTGCGCCGCGCCTCATTGGCC
>CANGEH010000085.1 GCA_947452665.1 Caulobacteraceae bacterium | reverse complement strand
CCGTTTGTCCCCGAAAAGCTGATTGATGCCGTGCGCCGCGTCGCCGCCTAACCGCCTCAACCCCTTGCCGGAGCATGGCCGTGGATCCGTTAGAAGCCATCAAGATTACATTTTTCCAAGAATGCGAAGAGCAGCTGTCCGAGCTGGAAGCCGGTCTGCTGGCTATGGAGCAAGGCGATAGCGATCCCGAGACGATTAATGCCGTGTTTCGCGCCGTGCATTCGATCAAGGGGGGGGCGGGGGCCTTTAGCCTAGAGCCCCTAGTGCGCTTTGCCCATGTGTTTGAGACGACACTCGACGATGTGCGGGCGGGCAAGCTTGCCGCCACAAATGCTGTGGTCAAGGTCATGCTTCAGGCCGCCGATGTACTGGCCGACCATGTCCGCGCAGCCCGCGATGGTGGCGCGGTTGAAGAGGCCCGCTCTGCGGCCCAGGCCCTTGCCCTTGAAGCCCTGAGCGGCCCCAATAGCGCCTCTGCAAATCCTGCGCCTGTTTTTGAGGCGCCGATTGTGCCATCGGCGTCTGAGTCACAAGCCGGCGAAGATGACCTGATGGGAGACCTGATCTTCACACCCTTGGCTGCGGATATCGGCCAAGCCTTGGCCAGTCCGGTCTGGGTCTTAAGGTTCAGGGCCAAGCCCAGCCTCTATGCCAAGGCCAATGATACTGCGCTCTTGCTGCGCGAACTGGCAAGGCTTGGTCAAATCGAGCTCCTGCTTGATGCCAGCGACCTGCCCAATCTGGCCGACCTGGACCCTGAGGGCGCTTACCTGACCTGGGTCATTACCCTAACGACCGACCGCAGCGAGGCCGATATTCTCGACGTGTTTGAGTTTGTGGACGGTGATTGTGACCTGAGCCTGACATCGCGGCCGAGTGGACCTGAGGCGGAAGACGCGCCTCCAGCGTCAGGGACCCCAACCCATTCTGGCGTCGCTGCCCCTGAGGTCACTGCTGACGTCTTGGCGCTCATCCAACGGGCCCAGGCCATCACGATTGAAACTCCCGGTCGGGTCGTGAAACCGTCAAATGCGCCGACGCCGCAAGCGGCCAATACGGGCACAGCACCTGCCGATCCCAATGCCGCTTCGGGCGCCCAGGCGACGATCCGCGTCGATCTAGACCGGGTCGACCGCTTGATCGATCTGGTTGGCGAACTGGTGATCAACCAGGCCATGCTGGCCCAGCGCGTTGCCGAGAGTGGGGTCAGCCGATCGTCCAATATTGCCATGGGGCTGGATGATCTGGAGCATCTGACAAGAGACATCCAAGACAGCGTCATGGCCATCCGCGCCCAGCCGGTCAAGTCGGTGTTCCAGCGCATGCCGCGTCTGGTGCGCGAGGTTGCCGCCATGACCGGCAAGCAGGTGCGGCTTGTAACCGAGGGCGAGGGCACTGAGGTCGACAAGACCGTGATCGAATGCCTAACCGACCCCATCACCCATATGATCCGCAATGCCATTGATCACGGATTAGAATCGACCGAGGCGCGGATCCGGGCCGGTAAGTCCGCAGAAGGCATTGTACGCCTAACCGCCGCCCATCGCAGCGGCCGGATCGTGATCGAGGTCAGCGATGACGGAAAAGGCATTGATCGGCCCCGCGTTCAACAGATCGCGATTGATAAGGGCCTGATCGACCCAGCGGCGACCTTGAGCGACGAAGAAATCGACAATCTGATCTTTATGCCGGGATTTTCCACAGCCTCGACCGTATCCAATATTTCAGGCCGCGGCGTTGGCATGGACGTGGTCAAGCGCTCGATCCAGGCCCTCGGCGGCCGGATCGCCATCACATCGCGCCCCGGCCAAGGCTCGACCTTTACCTTAAGCCTGCCTCTGACCCTGGCGGTTTTAGACGGCATGGTGGTTTCGGTTTGTGAGCACACCCTAGTCGCGCCCCTGACAGCCATCATTGAAAGCCTGCTGCCCAAGCGCGAAGATGTCCGCGCCATGGGCCCAGATGCCCGTGTCATTGCTATCCGCGACACCTATACGCCCCTGATCGATGTCGGCGTGGTGCTGGGCTATCGCAAGACCCCACTCGATCCAACCCAGGGCGTCGCCCTTCTGGTCGAGGGTGAGGGCGGTAGCCGCGCTGCCCTGATGGTCGACGCCATCCAGGGTCAAAGGCAGGTGGTGATCAAGTCGCTGGAAGCCAATTATCGTCAGGTCGAGAGCATAGCCGCCGCGACCATACTGGGTGATGGCCGGGTGGCCCTGATCTTGGATGTCGATGCTGTGGTGGCCACGCGCCGCCATGACAAGCCCCGCCAAGACCTCAAATTTGCAGCTGCAGGCTAGACCCATGACCGATCAGATCCATGCCTTCAACCGCACCGAACGTGAATTGATCTCGTTTCGGATCAGCGATCAGGAATTTTGCGTCGATATCATGTCGGTCCGCGAGATCCGCGGTTGGACCCAGGCCACGCCCCTGCCCCGAACGCCATCCTTTGTGCGCGGGGTGATCAATCTGCGCGGCGCGGTCTTGCCGGTGATAGATCTGGGCTCAAGACTGGGTCTGCAGACCGACAGCCCAACCGAGCGCCATGTGATTATTGTCACGCGGATTGGCGAACAGATGGTCGGGCTTCTGGTCGATGCGGTTTGCGACATCATCGCTGTAACCGACACCTTGATCCAGGCCACCCCCGATGTTGCGTCAGATCTGGTCGATCGGTTTGTCCGCGGCATATTCTCGCTCGAGGGACGGATGATCAGCCTGGTCGCGCTCGACCGCGTCCTGCCTGACCTAGAGGCTGAGGCCGCCTAATGACCTACGCCCAGACAACCCCATCAAGACGCCAAGACCAAGATTTGGTGAGGGGCGAATTTCCCTTTACCGCCGACGATTTTCGCAATGTTGCCGCCATGTTGCATGCCGATGCCGGCATTGCCCTGGTCGAGGCCAAGGCCAATCTGGTTTATTCGCGGCTGGCCAAACGCTTAAGAAAGCTCGGTATTGGCAGCTTTAAGGCCTATTGCGCCCTGGTCGCCAGTCCAGACGGTGCCGAAGAACGGCAAAACATGCTGGCGGCCCTAACGACCAATGTGACCCGCTTTTTCCGCGAAGAGCATCATTTCGCTCATCTCAAGACCAAGGTGCTGCCCAATCTGATCGCGCGCGTGCGTCAAGGTGGACGCGCAAGGATCTGGTCGGCGGGCTGTTCATCGGGGCAAGAGCCCTATTCCATCGCCCTGACCCTTTTGTCGCTAATGCCCGATGCCGGCAAATTTGATATCAAGATCCTGGCCACAGATATTGACCCCAATGTGATCGCCGAGGGCCGCCAAGGCTATTACAATGCCGATATTTGCACCCCGATTGCCAATGAGCTTCTGACCCGCTGGTTTCACGCCAATGGCCGCGAGGGCTGGACGGTTGGGCCTGAACTGCGCCAACTGGTGACTTTTCGTGAGCTCAACCTGATGGGCCAATGGCCGATGCGCGGCCAGTTTGACGTCATGTTTTGCCGCAATGTCGCAATCTATTTCGAAGAAGAAACCCAGTCACGCATATGGGCGCGCTTTACCGCCCAGCTCAGCCCGGACGGCAGCCTCTATATTGGTCATTCCGAGCGGGTATCGGGTCCGGCCGCCGACCGGCTGGCAACCGACGGCCTGACCACTTATCGCTTAAAGGAAGTTGGCGCATGAGCCCGATTCGCGTTCTGGTCGTCGACGACTCTGCAACCATGCGCGGCCTGATCACGGCCATCCTGTCTAGGGATGCCGAGATTGAGGTGGTTGGCACAGCCGACAATCCCCTAGAGGCGCGCGAGGCCATTAAGGCGCTCAATCCCGATGTCCTGACCTTGGATATTGAGATGCCAAACATGAACGGGCTGGAATTTCTGGAAAAAATCATGCGGCTTCGGCCCATGCCCGTTATCATGGTCTCGACCCTGACCCAAAGGGGGGCCGATGCCTCCCTAGCCGCGCTTGAGATTGGGGCCTTTGATTGTATTGGCAAGCCTATGCACGGGGCCCCGGCCGCGGAGGCTTTTGGCGGTCTGGTCGATAAGGTCAAGGCTGCGTCCCGGGCCAAGATGCGCGCCTATCGTGAGCCTGTTGCGCCCAAGACCCATGCCAGCGCCTTTTCTCACAATGGCAAGATTATTGCCCTAGGCGCCTCAACCGGCGGGGTCGAGGCCCTGCTGGCTGTGGTGTCCTGCCTTCCAGCCAATTGTCCACCTACGGTCATCACCCAACATATGCCCGCCAATTTTACGGCGAGCTTTGCCGAGCGCATGAACCGTTGCAGTGCTGCAACCGTCTCTGAGGCTAAGGATGGCGCGCCCCTGATTGCAGGCCAGGTCTATCTAGCCCCCGGCGGCGGACAGCATCTGGAGATTACCGGGCACGGCCAAATGCGTTGCCGCCTGAGGCAGGGCGATCTTGTCAATGGCCATAGGCCATCGGTCGATGTGCTGTTTCAATCCGTGGCCCAACTGGCCAAGGGCAAGGCGGTTGGCGCCATATTGACCGGCATGGGCCGTGACGGGGCGAGCGGGCTCTTGGCCATGCGTCAGGCCGGGGCAAACACCCTGGGCCAGGATGAGGCCTCTTGCATCGTCTATGGCATGCCCAAGGCGGCCTTCGAACTGGGCGGCGTCGAGCGACAACTGCCCTTGGACAAGATCGGTCCAGCCATTCTTGGTTTGTGTAATGTTGAAAACGGAGTGAGGGCCTGATGCCAGCCGCCTCTGGAATTTCCATCCTGATCGTCGATGACCAGATGACCATGCGCGCTCTAGTGCGCAATGGCTTGCAGCAACTTGGCTTTGCGGAGTTTCGCGAAAGCCCCGACGGGGAGGATGCGCTGAAACAGCAGATTACCAAGCCAGCCAGCCTGGTGATTTCGGACTTCAATATGCCAAAGCTCGATGGCCTCGGCCTATTGCGCGCCATTCGCGCTCATCCCCCTGTGGCCAAGACCGCCTTTATCATGCTGACCGGCCGCGCCGACCGCGAACTGGTGCAAAGGGCGGCGCAATTTGGGGTCAATAACTATCTGGTTAAGCCCTTCACCGTCGCCACCTTGAAGGAAAAGATCGAAGCGGTTTTTGGGCCCCTGACATGAGGGTTCAAGCCAAGATCCTTACCCAGGTGCCCGACCGTGAAGGCCGCATCCATCTGACCCAAGGTGAACACCATGTCAGCCAAGAAGGCGGCGTGGTCTTGACCACCATATTGGGATCCTGCGTCGCCGCCTGCCTGTGTGATCCGGTTGCGGGCATAGGCGGCATGAACCATTTCTTACTGCCCGATCAACAGGGCACGCGCGATAGCCCAGGCTCGGTGCGCTATGGCGCCTATGCCATGGAAATCTTGATCAATGCTCTGCTTGGCCAAGGCGCACGGCGCGACCGGCTTGAAGCCAAGCTGTTTGGCGGGGCCCGCATGATTGCCGGTCTAACCGATATTGGTCAGCAAAATGCCGAGTTTGCCGAACGCTTTTTGAAACAGGAAGCCATACCCGTGATTGGCGGCAGCCTTAGGGGCAACCATGCCCGCCGCATCCAGTTTTGGCCAAGATCGGGGCGGGTTCGGCAGATGACGATCGCCAATGCCGATGCCGAGGTCTTTGCCATTGAACGTATTGTTAATCCTAAAGCGCCCGCCAGCTCTGGTGCTCTAGAACTCTTTTGAGGAAATGGCCTTGACCCCAGCCTTCGCCCCAACGACCTCCACAGACGATGTCTGTCTATCCAGCATTCTCGATGCGGTCAGCACCGAGGTCGATGATCTTTTGGCCACAGGCGATCGGTTGCAGGCCCTGGTTGGCGACCTGGTAGACAAGTCAGGAGAGGGCGTTACGACCCATGTCTTGGTCGAGGCGCAAAGCCTGGACGCCATGGTGCAGCGCCTCAGCGCCCTATCAGCCTTTCTTCAGGCCCTAAGCCCTGCGGTTCCAGCCCACTGGATCATTGATCCAACAGCGGCAGCTCAAGGCCTGTCCTTGGCCGATTCCGCCCGGCGCTTTGCTTGCCGGGTCGAAGAACACACCAGCGGCAAGATCACGTCTGGCGATATTGACCTGTTTTAGGGGGCCTCATGCTCAAGCTCGTCAATCAGGGGAAAATCAAGATTGACCTGACTCGTTCCAGCATATTGCTGGCCGACGGTAATGCGCAGGGCATGGACATACTTGCCCAGGTGCTCGGCGGATTTGGCGTGCGCACGCCGTATCGTTGCGAAACAGCCAGTGACGCCAAGGTGATCTTGGGCCGGCACGGAATCGATCTAATCATTACCGATGCGCAATTGCCCGACATGGACGGTCACGACCTAATCACCTGGTTGCGGCGCTCTGAGCTTGAGCCCAATTGCACCGCACCGGCCATCATATTGTCGGGCCACACCCCCGCCACGAGCGTCAAAAAAGGCCGGGACAGTGGGGTGAGTTACACCATAGCCAAGCCCTTAGCGCCGCGCGTTTTGATGGAGCGCATGATCTGGCTGGCGAGGGAAAACCGCGCCTTTATCAAGTCCGATGTCTATGCGGGGCCAGATCGTCGGTTTCGTGCGCTTGGACCGCCGCCCGAAACAAACGGCCGACGCAATGGCGACCTGCCGCCAGAGGTTGGGACCGCCAAGACGCCCAATATGTCTCAGGATGATATTGACACCCTACTCCAGCCGCAAAAGGCCAGCCTATGACCGTCACACGTAAAAAACTGGCCAATCCCCTGGCCTCAATACTGGGCTATAAACGCGGCTTGAGCCTTGAGGCAGCCGCTGCGGCGGCAGAGGCCAATCTCGCCCGGATTCAAGACAATTGCCTAGCCAGTCTCGATCAGGCCCTTGGCGTGATTTATCGCCATCTTCCAGAGCTATATGGCTCGCAAAGCCGGGCGCATGCCGAAGCCGTCTATCTGGCGGCCAATCAGGTGCTTTCGCTAGGCGCCCATTGCAAGCTTGCCACGCTTGGCAAGGCAGCATTTTGCCTGTGCGAACTGATCGATCGCAGCCGCGCAACAGAACACTGGAGCCGGGCAGCCCTCGAAACCCACCTTCAGGCGATTAAGCTACTGAGGCACCCGCCCGCCAATTCCGACCCAAGGACTGAAGACGCCATCATTGCCGGCTTGTTCAAGGTGATCGAAAAAACTAGTCGATAAGGCCAGGACCGGCACCCGCGTCCAAGACTAGGCGGCCATCCTGGACCTGGCGATAAAAACACGATTCAAACCCAACATGGCAGGCACCGCCATTGCCTTGAGGCCAGACCTGGATCCAGACCGCGTCCTGATCGCAGTCAATGCGCACCGCCTTGACCTTTTGAACCTGGCCGCTGGTTTCGCCCTTTTTCCAAAGGCTCTGACGCGAGCGACTGAAATAATGCGCCTCGCCGGTCTTGAGGGTCAGGTCTAGGGCCTCAGCATTCATCCAGGCCAGCATCAGCACCTCGCCGCTATCGGCATGGGTTGCCACAGCGGCGATCAAGCCCTTGTCATCAAAACGCGGGGCAAGGATCGATCCGCGCTCCAGCGCTTGAGCCGTCGGGGCGGTTGGAAAGGCTGACGTGCTCATAATAAGCCTCCTAGTGGCAGCAAAGCCCCAAGGTCATAGCCCGTAAAGCCCGCCATAAAAATCCTAGCGCCGATTGATCAGGCCCAAAAACCGGTCCTGCAGCACCTGGTCGGACTTAAACACACCGGTAAACTTGGTCGTAAAGGTGCTGACATGACGATGACCAACACCGCGCGTCGACATGCACTGGTGCTCGGCATCGATCAAGACTGCAACCCCGGCGGGCTTAAGATGGGTATTGATGGCGTCCGTGATCTGCTGGGTCAGGGCTTCTTGGGTCTGGAGCCGCTTGGCATAGATCTCGACCAAGCGAGCGAGCTTCGATAGGCCGACCACCTTATGGGTCGGCATATAGGCAATATTAGCCTTGCCGATAAACGGGGCCAAATGGTGCTCGCAATGGCTTTCGACCTCGATCCCCGTCAGCATGACCATGTCGTCATAGCCCTGGACATCTTCAAAGGTGCGCGACAGCTCTTCGGCCGGGTCCAGACCATAGCCGCCAAACCATTCGCCATAGGCATCGACCACCCGCTGTGGCGTGTCCAACAGGCCTTCGCGGCGCGGATCATCGCCGGCCCAGGCCAAAAGCGTACGCACGGCGTTCATGGCTTCTTCGCGGGTGGGTTTGATCAAGTCATCGTCGCGATTAACGCCAATCAATGACGGCGGTTTGGCCAGGGCATCCATGGATGGGTTCCTTCAGGGTTGAGTTGCGCCGAAGCGAGGGCTTCGGAATGACGCGTGGCTCCCTGCACAGGTCCAGACCTTGGTGACGATCTGGTCGGTGCAACTGAATCTCGAGATGGCGAGTCT
>CANGEH010000084.1 GCA_947452665.1 Caulobacteraceae bacterium | reverse complement strand
TCTTTACCTTCGATCCGGGCTTTACCTCGACGGCCAGCTGCGAGAGCAAGATCACCTATATCGACGGTGATGCTGGCATCTTGCTGCACCGCGGCTATCCGATCGATCAGTTGGCGGAAAAATCCAGCTTTCTTGAGGTCTGTTACCTGCTCTTGAACGGTGAGCTACCGACGGCGTCGGAATTTACCAAGTTCGAGCATAACATCACCTATCACACCATGTTGCATGCGCAATTTGACCGCTTTTTTGAGGGCTTCCGCCGCGACGCCCACCCCATGGCGATCATGACCGGCACGGTCGGGGCCCTATCGGCGTTTTATCATGACAGTATCAATGTCGATGATCCCGAGCAGCGCAAGATTTCGGCCCATCGCCTGATTGCCAAGATGCCAACCATTGCCGCCCGCGCCTTCAAATACTCAGTGGGCCAGCCCTTTGTCAGCCCGCGCAATGATCTGGGCTATGCCGAAAACTTCCTGCGCATGTGTTTTGCGGTGCCAGCCGAAGACTATGTGGTCAATCCCGTTCTGGCCCGCGCCATGGACCGGATCTTTATCCTGCATGCCGATCACGAGCAAAACGCCTCGACCTCGACCGTGCGTCTGGCGGGCTCTTCGGGTGCTAACCCGTTTGCCTGTATCGCCGCTGGCATTGCCTGTCTTTGGGGCCCAAGCCATGGCGGGGCCAATGAAGAGGCCCTGATGATGCTGAAAGAGATCGGCACCGTTGATCGCATCCCGGAATATGTCCAGGGCGTCAAGGATCGCAAATATCGCCTGATGGGCTTTGGCCACCGGGTCTATAAGAATTACGATCCCCGCGCCAAGGTCATGCAACAGACCTGCCATGAGGTCCTGGCCGAGATCGGAGATAATGACGATCCCTTATTGAAGGTGGCGATGGAACTGGAAAAGATTGCCCTGAGCGATCCCTATTTTGTCGAGCGCAAGCTTTATCCAAACATCGATTTCTATTCAGGCATTACGCTCAAGGCCATGGGCTTCCCCACCACCATGTTCACTGTGCTGTTCGCCCTGGCGCGCACCGTCGGCTGGATCTCGCAGTGGAAGGAAATGTTCGAGGACCCAGCGCGCAAGATCGGCCGCCCTCGCCAGCTTTATACCGGCGCATTGCAACGCGATTTTGTGAATATAGACAAGCGCTAAGCTTAATAGTTTAACGTAAATAATGAAAAGGGTGGGACCTAACGGTGCCGCCCTTTTTCTATGTAATCCATCACCACATCCGCCGCCCGCTCGGCCGGGTCGGGGCCGCCGCGGCCCATGCGGTCTAGGGCGGCGAACTGGTCGGCGATCTGGGCCCTTCGGTGGGGCTCATCATTGAGCAGGGCCAGTACCGCTTTTGCCAGTAAGGGCCCGTTGCAGCGGTCTTGCAAAAATTCTGGCGCGACCAGACGCCCCGCAGCGATGTTGAACAAGGTGACATAGGGGGTGCGCATCAGGTGGCGCAAAATGGCATAGGTAATGGCCCCGATCCGATAGCCGACCACCATGGGACATCCGGCTAGGGCCAGCTCGGTCGTGACCGTGCCACTACAGGCCAAGGCCACGGTCGCCGCGCACATGGCATCGCGCTTCAGGCCCTCATCCAAAATGACATGCGCGCGGAAGGGCCAGCCTGCGACCTTGGCCGCCACCGTGTCGGCAACGGTCGAGGCGGCTGGAACCACAATGTGAAGATTTGGCATTATGGTTTTGATTTGACGCAAGGCTTGCTCAAATTGCGGAAGCACTTGCTCAATCTCGGCCGGGCGACTGCCGGGCAAGACCAGCAAGATCGGATCATCGGGCCCTGCGCCAATATGGGCACGCAAGCGCTCTGGCCGAGACTCCTCAAATCGGGTCGCAAGCGCCGTATTGCCGACAAAGGTGACGCCTAGGCCCTCTTTCTCAAAAAACGGCGCATCAAAGGCATGGATGGTCAAAAGGTGATCGACCCGCTCAAAAAGAGTCTTGGCGCGGCCTGGACGCGAGGCCCAGACCTGAGGGCCGACATACTTGATCAATGGCATATTGGGTGTCTGTTTGCGCAGACGCGCCGCCACCCTCAGGGTAAAACCCCAGGAATCGATCAGGACGGCGATATCGGGCTTTTCGCGTGCCGCTAAGGCTGCGGTCTCATCGACGCGGCGCACGACCCGCCCATAGGCCTTGACGCCCTCAAACAGGCCCAGAATGGAAAGTTCGGCAATGTCAAAAGGGCTGACAACCCCCTGCTCGGCCATCTTGGCCCCGCCGACCCCAACAAAGCGCACGCCCTGACCCAGACGTGCCCTCAAGACCCGAGCAAGGCCCGCCCCCAGCGTATCGCCCGAGGCCTCGGCGGCGACCAGCATGACGCATACGGGCCGATCGGTCATAGCGCTAGGCCTCGCTGACGCTGTCTGACGACGAAGCCGGAATTCCCAAGATAAACACGCCCAAGGAATCGGCCGTCTTGATCACCGCCTCACGGTCCATGACCAGCAAGGCGCCTGCCTCGCCGACAATGCCGCGCAAGCCAACCTTGGCCGCGCCGATGACTGTCGCCACGCCAATCGTTGGCAGATCAACCTTGCGCTCCTGGATCGGCTTGGGAGCCTTGGCCAGGACCCCGACGGCCTCAGCGCCCGAGGTGCCGCGCAAGGCCTGTGGCAGCTGCGCACAGCGCGCCAGTAGGGCATCTGTTCCCTCCTGGCCCTCAACCGCCAGGACAAGGCCGCGCACCACGACCGCGCCCTGGCCAATATCCAGACGGCCAATGGCCCGCGCCACCTCGATGGCCCGCTCAATATCGCCCTTATCGCTGGCCAAGGGGGCAACCGCGCCAAGTACGCCAATCGGCAAGGTCAGGTCATCGACCACCTCGTGCGCGCCCTCGATCGCAAAACCTTCCTTCTCAAACTCACCAAGCAAAAAGCGCAAAAGCCCGTCATCGCCCTTGCGCGCTGCCGCGATCACGCCGGGCAAGGCGACTAAGCCGCGAAGGTCTGGCTTGAGGGCGGAAAAGTCTGGCCGCGCCACCAGGCCTGCAAAACAGACCGCCTGACAGCCCGCCTTTTTGAGGGCGGCAAAACACTTGCCAATCTCCGCCATGCCAATATCGGCACCGGGATAATCGCTCATGCCCGCCTCAGCAAAGCCCTTGAGCCGAATGACAAAAAACGGCCGCCCAGCCTCGATACACCGCTCGGCCAAGGTCCTTGGCAGGTTTCCACCGCCCGCAATCAGGCCAAGCTTAAGCATGGAGGGCCTCAATCATGCGGCAAACAGATCGGACGGTTGGCATCGGAGCGGATGAAATTGACGATCTCCATCACCTCACTTGATGCATGATAAACCTCAGACACATCGTCCAGACGCTCCTGGAATGTGCCCTCATCGGCAAACATCAGCCGATAGGCCGCGCGCAGATTATTGATCGCTTCACGGCTAAAGCCCCGGCGCTTAAGGCCAACCAGGTTGAGGCCCTCGAGATGGGCGTGATTGCCCCAGACCGAGCCATAAGGGATGATGTCCTTGGTCACCACGCCGCCGCCGCCGACAAAGGCATAACGGCCAATGCGGGTAAATTGGTGCACAGCACTCAGCCCGCCCATAAATACAAAATCGCCGACCTGAACATGGCCGCCAAGCGTGGCACTATTGGCAAAGGTGACATTATTGCCAACAATGCAGTCATGGGCGACATGGGCCCCGACCATATAGAGGCTGTCTGAGCCGACCCGCGTAATGCCGCCGCCGCCGACTGTGCCGGTATGCATGGTGACGTTTTCACGGATGACATTGCGCTCACCCACCACAAGCTCGGTCGGCTCACCCTTGTGCGCCAGATGCTGTGGTGGTCCGCCCAGAAAGGCCATCGGATGAATAAGCGTCTGGGCCCCGATCTGGGTATGGCCATCAATCACCACGTGCGAGACCAGCTGCACCCCGTCGCCCAAGGTCACATTCGGGCCCACTGTGCAAAACGGGCCAATTGAGACATCGGTGCCAAGCTGCGCCTTGGGATCAATAATCGCAGTCGGATGAATCTGGCTCATGCAGGGGTCTCGACAACCATGGCGGCAAAATCAGCTTCGGCGGCGGTCTTGTCGCCGACCAGGGCCTTGCCCCGGAACTTGAACACATCGGCGCGGGCACGCACGACCTCAACCTCCATGCGGATCACATCGCCTGGCCGCACCGGATAGCGGAACCGGCAATTATCCAGTGACATAAAGAAAATAGTCTTGCCCTGAACGTCTGCATCCAAGGATTTGGACATCAAGACCGCGCCGGTCTGGGCCAGGGCCTCGACGATCAGCACACCGGGCATGACCGGATTGCCGGGAAAATGGCCTTGGAAAAACGGCTCATTGATCGTCACGCACTTGATGCCGACAATCGATTGGTGAGCGCGATAATCCTCTGCCCGGTCGACGAGCAAGAAGGGATAGCGATGCGGGATTCTTTGCAAAATCTCGGCTATATCGATGGAAACAGGGGCTTGAGCCTCCAAGTCCTGAGGTTTCATTCCTTAGCTCCTTCGTCCCGAACCTTGCCGGAACGCTTAATCAATTGCCCAATCAAGGCGGTTTCCCGAAGCCAGCGCCGGATGGGTCTGGCTGGAAAGCCGCCCCAGGTTTCGCCTTCGGGTATGTCTTTCATAACCCCAGCAGAGGCCGCAAGCTGCGCGCCCTTGCCGATCTTGATATGGTCCGCAACCCCAACCTGACCACCAAAGGCCACGCCATCCCCGACCGTCACACTGCCTGAAATACCGGTCTGAGCGGCAATCATACAGTTTCTGCCAATAGAGACATTGTGCGCGATCTGGACCAGATTATCGATCTTTGTGTTTTCACCGATCACCGTATCGTCAAATGCGCCGCGATCTATGCAGCTTCCGGCTCCAACCGTGACCCCATCTTGAATAATGACCCGGCCAAGCTGCGGCACATCAATCGCCCCGGTCGCCGCCCCGGCGACGCCAAAGCCCGCCTCACCAATGCGCGCACCGGCCAGCAACCGCACGCCATCACCGATGAGGGCAAAGCCGATCGTGACATTGGCACTGATCTGGCAGTTGCGGCCAATCGCAACGCCCGGACCAATACTGGTATTGGCCCCGATCACTGTGCCCGAGCCGATCTGGGCCCCCGGTCCCACGACCACGCCGGGCGACAGAATAACGCCATCCTCAATCTCGGCATCGGGATGTATCCCGTCTGCGTGACCATGATAGCGGGGCTTAACGAGCAGATTGGCAGCGAGGGCAAAGGCCGCCTGCGGCCTTGGGGTCACCAGGGCCACACAGCCCTTGGGCACCTCATTGGCAAATTGGGCGCTAACAAAACAGGCCTTGGCCTTGGTCTGGCTCAAGAGCTTGATATAGCGCCGGTCACCCAAAAACGTCACCGCATCACCGCCAGCAGAGCCCAGCGGCGCGACCTGGGCAATCAGGCCTTCACCCGCAATACCGTCCTCCAAGCTTGCCCCAGTTTGGGCAGCCAGATGCGCCAGACTGACTGGCGGCGAAGCGATAAAGAAGCGTAGGTCCAGCATCCGGTCCCCTAAAATGACGACGGTGGGTGGGCCTTGTCTGCCCACCCACCGCGTTGAACTATAAAACGGTCAGATCAGGCTTATTGGCCAGGGACAGCTTGCTGGTCCAGACGCTCGCGGTCAAAGGCAAATTGGGTGATCTTGGCATTGAGCTTTTCGATCACGGCCTCGGTCACATCCATGGAGGAATTGGCGCCGAACAGGGCATTGCGATCAAACAGAAGGGCGCAAGAACGCTGGGTATAGACGTCCTTCAGGATGGGTTCGATTTCCGAGCTGATGCGGCCGAGGGCCTTTTGTTCGGTGGCTTCGATTTCCTTCGAACGGATCTGGGCCTTGCGCTGCAGGGCCTGGCCGCGCTGGTTCAGTTGCAGGGCCTTTTGCTCGAACTGCTCTTGCGGCAGGGTCGTACGCTGGCCTTCCAGGGCCTTGCCATCGGTCTCAATCGCGGTCTTTTCAGCGTTCAGCTCGGCATTGACCTGGGTGGTGATGGTCTGGACGCGCTGGATGACAAACTTACCCACGGCCGAGGTGCCAATGGCGCGCTCGTTCGAATAAACGCAGATGCCTGGCAGGGCTGGCCCTGGCGCAGGGGCAGCCGCTGCCTTGGGTGCGGTCGCAACCGCTTGGGCGAAGCTGGTCTGGGCCGCGAACAGGGTCGCCAGAGCGCCGAGGCTGGCGCAAACAATCTTTGAATTGATCATGAGTTTAGAACCTTGTGGAGGTGGAGAAACGGAAGGTTTCAGGACGGTCATAGGCCTCTTTGGCCAGGACCTTGCTAAAGTCGAACCGGATGGGGCCCATGGGCGACTTCCAGAAAATGCTGACACCCGCAGACGCGCGCAAGGACAGGTCGTCCTGGATATTGTCGCGAACGCAATTGGAGACGGTTGTTTTATAACAGCTATTTTTGGAGTTCGTGTCCAATAGGCCCAAGGTCCCAAAATCAGAGAACATGGCGGCCTTGATGCCATATTGTTCCGGCAGACCGGTCGGCAAGGTCATTTCCAACGAACCAATGGCATAGAGCTTGCCGCCGAGTGCGTCATTATAGTTTATGTTCCGTGGGCCAAGGCCAGCGGTCTGGAAGCCGCGGAAGCTATTGCCGCCCTTATAGAAGCGGTCATTAATCCGGATGTCATCCTTACCATAGCTTCCGATATAGCCTGCCGAGCCCGTCGCGCTAAAGATGAAGTATTGATTGAAGCCATAATACCAGGACGCATCGCCCTCGGTCTTGAGATACTTCACATCCCCGCCAATACCAGCAAGGTCTTGCTGAAGGTCAATGGCAAATCCGCGCGTCGGCTGGATGGGGTCATTGCGGCGATCCCAACGATAGGAATAGCCAACCAGGGACGTCACCCGCGCGCCAGACTGATTGCAGAGCAGGATCGAGACGGTGATGCCGCACAAGGCCTTTTGCACCACCACATTATCGCTGCGCAGATTATAGCGCGTCGACATGGAGGCGTTCTGGGTCAAGGGGAAGCCCAGCCTCAGGCCCAGACCGGTCGATTCTGTGTCATAACCGGCCTGACGTGAGAAATTATACTTGTAAGAGAATAGGTCGACCCCCGCCCGCAGATCGCGGCCCAAGAAGCGTGGCTCGGTAAAGGAGAAATCGACCTGTTGGCGCAATGAACCGATTGAGACCTGGGCCCGCAAGCTCTGGCCACGACCACGGAAATTACGCTCGGTCACGCCAAGATCGAATACGACCTTATCGAGCGACGAATAACCAGCGCTGAAGGATAGTTCCCCAGTCGGCTGCTCGGTCACCTTGACCCGCAAAATGGTGCGGTCTGGCGCCGTGCCCGGCACTTCCTCGATCTCGACGTCTTTAAAGAAGCCAAGGCCCTTGATCTGGTTCTTGGAGCGATCGACCAGCACGCGGTTAAAGGCGTCGCCCTCGACCAGTCGCAATTCGCGGCGGATAACCGGGTCTAGCGTGCGGACATTGCCGACAATATCGATGCGCTCAACATAGACGCGCGGACCTTCCTTGACCTCGAACACGACATCGACGGTCTTGGCGGCCTTATTGGGCACATAGCGCGGGCGAATATCCACAAACGCAAAGCCCGCGGCACCGGCGGCAAAGGTCAGGGCCTCGGTCGCGGACTCGATCTTTTCGTCCTGATAGATCTGACCCTCGCGGATCGGCAACAGCATCTTAAGCACGTCGCCATTGAGCTTTTTCAGATCGGTTTCGACCGTCAGCTTGCCGAACTTGTATTTCGGACCCTCATCGAGGGTAAAGGTCAGGGCAAAGCCGTTCTTGTCCGGCGCCAGTTCGGCCATGGCCGAGATGATGCGGAAATCATAAAAGCCGCGATTACGATAGTGCTTGCGCAATTGCTCGCGGTCATATTCTAGGCGGTCAGGATCATAATTATCGTTGGAGGTCAGGAACTTGTACCATTCCGACTCCTTGGTCACGACCACGTCTTTTAGGTCATTGTCGGAAAATTCCTTATTCCCTAAGAAATTGATCCGCATGATCCCGCTCTTGGGACCTTCATTAATCTCAAAGACCAGGTCGATGCGCTTTTGCGGCAGTTCAACCACCTTGGGCGTAACCGTCGCCGAGATACGGCCCGAGCGGCGGTAAAGCTCGATAATACGTTGAACGTCCTGCTGCACCTTGGAGCGGGTAAAGATGCCGCGCGGCCGGATGGTCACCTCGTCACGAAGCTTGTCCTCTTTGAGGTTGTCATTACCCTCAAAAACCACCTGATTGATGATTGGGTTCTCAACCACGGTCACGACCAGGTCTGTACCCTCAATATCCATCTTGACGTCGGCAAACAGGTCGGTG
>CANGEH010000083.1 GCA_947452665.1 Caulobacteraceae bacterium | reverse complement strand
TCGAGTGTGGTGTGCGCCATGCTGCGCTCCCTTAATCTTGTTGGCGCACCCCTGCGGGCACGCAATTTGGTCGATCTTTACGCTGTTCAACAGGGCGATGCCAAGCACTTGCCACTCAATAGGTCGTGAGAAGTCTATCCCGGGCCTATGACATTTCTGTATGTCGCCCGTCGCCGAGCACAGATTGCCATAAACATAGGGCGCAGATCGCGGCTGTATCGGCCCGCAAGATCCGCGCACCCAAACTGACCGGCACAGTCTGGGCCAAGGCCCGTAAAGCCTGGCGCTCTTGCGAATCAAAACCGCCCTCTGGCCCGATCAGGACCGCCCATGGCCCGATTGGCTGGCCCAACAGGGCCGAAAGCACGGGCTTGGCATCGCCTGCCTCGTCGCAAAACATCAGACGCCGATCATCCCAGCCCGGCAGCATGGCGTCTAGGGCTTCAGGCGCCAAGACCTGGGGCACATCCAGGCGGCCGCACTGCTCGGCCGCTTCGGTCGCAATCGCCTGCAGCCTTGCCAGATTGGTATGGCCTGCATTGGTGCGCCGGGTCGTGACCAGGCGAATGCGGCGCGCGCCAAGCTCGGTGGCCTTTTCGATAATGGTTTCTAGCGGCGCGCGCTTGATCAGGGCGATCACGAGATCTAGGTCCGGCCCAGTGGTTTGCGGGCGCAAACAGGCCTCTAGCCGCAAGACACAGCCGCGCTTGGTCACCTGGCTAAGGCTTGCCTGCCATTCGCCATCGCGGCCATTAAAGACCGCGACGCCATCGCCCACCCCCAGCCGCATCACCTGGGTCAGGTAGCGGGCCTGGTCGGCATCGGGGACAATTTCAGCACCGGCCCGTAAGGCATCAGAGACAAATAATCGGATCATGGACTAGGTTTTGCACCTTCAAGGTCATTTCGGCTAGATTACCGCAAAAGGAATCTGCATGTCCCATTCCGATGACAAGTCCGCGAAAGACCATGCCAATGGCTATGAGGACAGCCTCGAGGCGCTTCAGATCGAGCTGGTGCGCACCCAGGCCTGGGCCATGGCCAAGGGCAAAAAGATCGTCATCCTGTTTGAGGGCCGCGATACCGCAGGCAAGGACGGCGCGATCAAGCGGATTGTCGAGTTTTTAGCCGTGCGCGCCACCCGCGTCATTGCCCTGCCTAAGCCATCCGACCGGGAAAAGAGCCTTTGGTGGTTTCAGCGCTATGTGCATTTCCTGCCCGCCGCTGGCGAGATCGTGATCTTTAACCGCTCCTGGTATAATCGTGCTGGCGTCGAGCGCGTCATGGGCTTTTGCTCAGAGCAAGACCATGCCGACTTTCTCAATGACGCGCCTAATTTCGAACGGATGTTGATCGAGGCGGATATAGTCCTGCTTAAGATCTGGCTGGATATTTCCAAGGACGAACAGGCCAAGCGTTTGGAAGATCGGCGCAAGGACCCGCTCAAACAGCTCAAGGTCAGCGATATGGACGCGGTCGCCCATGCCAAATGGAAGGACTATTCCAAGGCCCGCAATGATATGTTGACCCGCACACATACGCCGCTGGCGCCTTGGATTTGCGTCCGCGCCGATGACAAGAAGACAGCAAGGCTGAACATTATCCGCCACATCCTTCACACGATTGACCAGCCCAGCCTTAGCCCCGAAACCGAAAAGCCAGACCCCAAGATCGTGTTTCGCTTTGATCCCGCCGCCCTCGAAGACGGACGCCTGCACCCGTGACGACGCTTGTGCTTGGTGCCAGCAGTCTGGTCGGAAGGTTTCTTGTCCCGTTGGCAAGCGACGCAGGGCAGGACGTCATTCGTCTTGGCCGTTCGGCCAGCGGCCCGGCCAGCCTGCGCGCTGATTTGACGGCATCAGACCTGGTCGACAACCTGCCTAGGGCGGACCTGGTCTATGCCTGTTGCCCGATCTGGCTCCTGCCGGGTGCGCTGGAAGCCCTAGCCGCCAAGGGCCTGCGCCGCCTGATAGCTTTTTCCTCGACCAGCCGCTTTACCAAGGCCGCCTCCCCCCACGCGGCCGAGCGCGCTGTGGCCGAAAAACTGGCCCGGGCCGAAGACGCTGTGATTGCGTTTTGCCAAGCGCGCGGCATTGATTGGACGATTTTGCGACCGACCCTGATCTATGCCGAAGGCCTAGACCAGAATATCAGCCGTCTGGCAGGCTTGATTAAACGGGTCGGCCTTGTCCCCATTGCCGGGGCGGGACTTGGGCAAAGACAGCCCGTCCATGCTGCCGATCTGGCCGCCGTCGCCGTTCACGCCAGCCAAACAGGCCGGGCGCGCAATATGGCCTATGACCTGCCGGGCGGCGAGACCTTGACCTATCGCGCCATGGTCGAGCGGGTGTTTATCGGCATGGGGCGGCGCCCAAGGATTATCAGTATCCCGCTTGGCCTTTGGCAGGCTGGCCTCAGTCTCGTCTCACCATTCATGCCCGGCGCAACGGGGGCCATGGGCGCGCGGATGGCGCAGGATCTGGTGTTTGACGCCTCAGCCGCCAAGACCGATCTGGACTGGCAACCCAGGGCCTTTGCGCCGCAGTTTAGGCCGGACTAGCCAAGCTTAGGAAAGGTCCAGACCCCGGTGCGCTTGACCTCCTGGTCCTCCAGTTCGCGGGTGGTTGCGACCTGATAGTCAGCCAGGCGCTCAAGGCCCTGACGCGGAAAATAGCTGCGCCCCGGATCGCCGATCAGGACCCGTGTGCCCCGGTCATGCGCCGCTTGCAGCCAGGCCAAGACCCGCCCGGCCAGCGGTTTTTCATAACAAATATCCCCAGCCAAGATCACATCGACCAGAGGCGGGTCGGCATCGAGCAGATTTTGGTCGGTAAACTGGGCCTCAACGCCATTGGCCTGGGCATTAAGGCTAAGCGCCGCGCCGCAAAACGGGTCAATATCGGCGGCAAGAGCGTGTTTGGCCCCAGCGCGCAGGGCGGCAATCGCGCAAAGACCCGAACCACTGGCAAAATCGAGCACGCCTAGCCCGGCCACTTCCGAAGGATGATCTAGAACATAGCGGGCTATGGCCTGCCCCCCGGCCCAGGCAAAGGCCCAGAACGGCGGGGCCAGCCCCATCTCGCCCAGTGCTTCTTCAGTCATGCGCCAGATCGGCGTAATCTCATCGGCAAGATATAGGCTCAGCTCCGGCGCGTGCGGCGGGACCTGAAGTCGGGTATTTTCTAAAATAAAGGCGCGGCGGTCAGTGATCATGGTTTTGCCACGCAATGGGGCCCGAACGGGCGATGAACCTAGACTAGCCTAACACAGCTTGGCCGGTTTTGGCGGCTATTGGTGAAAAGCTTTGTTAAATAGACCGATCTATATAAAGTCTTCTAGCCTCAGCGAGACCGTGACCATGCCAGACACAGACACACAGGCCGAGACCAAGGGCCCGCGCCTTGCCATTATTGGCGCAGCAGCCCGGCTGTTTCGCAGGCGCGGCTATGCCGGGGTGGGCATGAATGAGATTGTAGAGGCCTCCGGCGCCCCCAAGGGCTCGGTCTATCACTATTTTCCGGGCGGCAAGGCCCAGATCGGTCTGGCGGCGGTCGAACTGGGCGGCAAGGTCGCCAGCAAGACGCTGAACGGCCTTTTGGGCACGGATTGCGACCCGGCCGAGGCCGCAAGGCTCTATGGCGCGCGCATGGCCGATTGGATGAGCTTGTCCGGCTTTCGCGACGGCTGTCCGATTGCCACTATGGTGCTGGAAATGGCCCCGCAGGACGGCGCGATTGCCACGGCAGCCAGCCAGGCCTTTGACGATTGGTGCGCCGCCTTTGCGCGTGCGCTGGAAGCTATGGGTCTAGCGCCAGAGCGCGCGGCGGGCCTAGCCTTGCTCGCCGTGACCAACATTGAAGGGGCCTTGATCCTTGCCCGTGCCAAGGCCAGCACAGAGCCGATCTTGCAAGCCAGCGAGGCCATAGCCCAGGCCTTTGAAACCGCGCTTGCGGCGGTCTAGCCTGGGTGCCAGAGCCCAAGAATAAGGGCCGCTAAAAGCAAGAGACCCGCCTCGCGATTGGCGCGAAATAGGCGCAAAGCCCCTGCTGGATCGTCCAGCTTCAATGCCCGCGCCTGCGAGACCAGATGAAGGCCAAAGAGGCCAAGCGGCACCAGGCACAGGGGGCCCAGCCCTGCCACCACCGCGCAGGCGACGGCCAAGGCAAATGCGATCAGGTAAAAGGCCAAAACCGCTTTTGGAGCCGCCTTGCCCAGACGCCGGGCCGAGGACTTCACCCCCGCCAAGGCATCGTCCTCGAGGTCCTGCACCGCATAGATCGTGTCATAGCCAAGCGTCCAGAACACGCCGCTGGCATAGAGCAGGGCCGCTGCCCAATTCAAATGCCCGGTCGCCGCGGCAAAACCCAGCAAGGCACCCCAGTTAAAGGTCAGGCCAAGCCAGGCCTGGGGCCACCAGGTAATGCGCTTCATAAAGGGATAGGCCGCAACCAGAACCAGCGATCCAATCCCAAGCCCAATCGCCAAGGGCGGTAGGCTGATCAGGATCAAGAAACTGATCACCAGACAGGCCAGAACAAAACCCCAGGCCTGTTTGACGCTGATCTGGCCAGACGGGATGGGCCGGCCGGCTGTACGCGCCACCTTGGCGTCAAAATCGCGGTCGACAATATCGTTATAGGCGCAGCCCGCCGCGCGCATCAGGGCAGATCCGGCCGCAAACAAGACTATCAGCCAAACATCGGGAAGCGTGTGGTCCATAGCCCCCGCCAGGGCCAGACCCTGCCAACCGGGCAGCAATAAGAGCCAAATCCCCGCCGGGCGATCAAATCGGCCAAGCTTAAGCCAGGGCCGAAGCGATAGGGGCGCAAACCGGTCCACCCAATTATCGGGGGCAGCATCCGGCAAGAGCGCAGGGTTTGGCGAGGCCTTGGTCATGAACCTGATCTAATCGAGCCGGGCCGCCCGGTCGAGGCCCTTAAGCGCGGCGGAAATAATCGAATATACGCTGGGCCAGGGCCGCACTGACGCCCTCGACCTTTTCCAGATCGGTCACGGCCGCACGCGAAACCCCCTTGGCCGAGCCAAAAGCATGCAAAAGAGCGCGTTTGCGCCCGGGCCCCACCCCGTCAATCTCGTCGAGCGGATTCTTGATCATTTCGGCGGCGCGCTTGGCCCTGTGGGTGCCAATGGCAAAGCGGTGCGCCTCATCGCGCAAGCGTTGCAGATAATAAAGGACCGGGCTCTTGGGCTCGAGCATGCGCGGGGCCTGGTCGGGCAGGAAGAAGCGCTCCAGCCCCGCATCGCGGTCTGGCCCCTTGGCCACCCCGACCAGAGCCACATCATCACTGCCGAGATCAGCCAGCACGGCGATCGCCTCGGCCAATTGCCCAGCCCCGCCATCGACTAGGACCAGATCAGGCCTTGGGCTGGGCTCGCCCGCCTCCTCGTCCTTGACCATGCGGGCAAACCGGCGGCGCAGGACCTCGCGCATCATGCCATAGTCATCACCGGGCGTGAGCTCAGTGTCCTTGATATTGAACTTGCGATACTGGCTTTTTTGGAAGCCCTCTGGCCCCGCAACAATCATACCGCCCACGGCATTGGTGCCCATAATGTGGGAATTGTCATAGACCTCTATACGCTCTGGCGGCGCGTCCAGGCCAAACACCTCGGCCACCGCCGCCAGAAGTTTGCCCTGGGCCGAGCCCTCGGCCATCTTGCGGCCAAGGGTTTCGCGGGCATTTGTTAGGGCGTGTTGCACCAGGTCCAGCTTTTCGCCGCGCTGGGGCCTGGCGATCTCGACCTTGCGGCCCGTTTTCAGGGCAAAGGCCTCGGCCAGCAGGGCCCGGTTGGGCGGTTCGTGCGAGAGCAAGATCAGGCGTGGTACGGGCTGGGAGTCGTAAAACTGGCCCAAAAACGCATCGAGTATGTCTTCGTCCGAGTCCTGACGATCCACACGCGGAAAATAGGCCTTATTGCCCCAGTTTTGCCCTGCGCGAAAAAAGAACACCTGGACACAGGCTTGGCCGCCCTCGGAAAACAGGGAAAATACGTCGGCTTCTTCCACCGATTGCGGATTGATCGACTGGTCTTGGCTAACCGTAGACAAGGCGCGGATACGGTCGCGCAATCGGGCCGCGCGCTCAAAATCCAGTTCCTCGGCCGCCTCAGTCATTTCTTCGGACAGGTTTCGCTGCACTTGGCGGCTCTTGCCGGACAAGAAGTCATGCGCCTGATCAACAAGCGCGCTATAGTCTGCTGGCGCGATCAAGTCCACGCAGGGCGCGGCACAGCGCTTGATCTGGTGCAACATGCAGGGGCGCGTGCGGCTCTCAAACACGCTGTCAGTACACGAGCGCAACAGGAAGGCCTTTTGCAGACTATTGACCGTGCGATTGACCGCCCAGGCCGAGGCAAAGGGGCCAAAATAATCGCCCTTGATCGTATGGGCACCGCGATGCTTGCGAATCTGCGGCGAGGCATGGTCGCGGCGGATCAAGATTTCCGGAAAGGTCTTGTCGTCGCGCAACAGCACATTAAAGCGCGGCTTGAGCGACTTGATAAAATTGATCTCAAGCAGCAGGGCCTCGGTCTCGGTCTTGGTCGAGACAAATTCCATAGACCGGGTCTGGTGCACCATATGGGCGATGCGCTGGGTATGAAACCTTCCTTGCGCATATTGCGTGACCCGCTTTTTCAGGCTCTTGGCCTTGCCGACATAGAGGACCTCGCCGTCCTCGCCGATCATGCGATAGACGCCCGGCGTATCGGGCAGGCGCGAGGCCTCGTCCTTGATCAGGTCCATGCCGGTTGCGATGGGGGAAGCCTCGGTGCTCATGGTCGCAGATATAGGACAGATTCTGGGATTGTGCGCGTCAAGTGTGCGGTGCGCACCTAAGACCCAGCCAATGGCAGTGATGTGATTTTCAAGGTTTCAACCGGTTTGCACCGTGTCATAACGGACAAAACACGATCTAGAGGAAACCCGCATGTCCACCACCCTGATCCTGCACCATTTCGATACCTCGCCGTTTTCGGAAAAGATTCGGGTCTTGTTTGGCTTTAAGGGCCTGGCCTGGGGCTCGGTGCATATTCCAAACATGCTGCCAAAGCCCGATTACCTGCCCTTGACTGGCGGCTATCGGCGCACGCCAGCCCTGCAGATCGGGGCGGATATTTATTGCGATACACAAGTCATGCAGGCTGAGATTGAGCGGCGCGCGCCCTCGCCCGCCATGATCCCCGACGACCTGACCGGCCTGATCTGGCCGATAAATTGGTGGGCTGACCGCCTGTTTTTCCAGACCACCGTCCCAATCATTTTTGGCACGATTGGCGAGCATACGCCTGAGGCCTTTTTGAAAGACCGTGAGGCCATGTCGGGCCGCCCCTTTGATATTGTTGCCATGAAGGGCGCTGTCGGACCGCTCAAACAGCAATGGCGCGCCCAGATGGCTTGGCTGGAGACTCAGTTGGCTGCTTCGAAATCAGGCTGGCTGGTTGGCAAAAAGCCCAGCCTGGCCGATGCCGCCGCCTATATGAATCTGTGGTTCCTAGCCAGCAGCCTTGAGCCGTTTGTCACCGAACTGACCCAGGACATGGCGCATATTGCCGCTTGGCGCGCCATGATTGAGGCGTTTGGCCACGGCACCCCCACCGAAATGACGGGCGCGGAGGCCCTAGCTGTGGCCAAGGCCGCCACGCCGGTCGGGACAGAAGTGCATGATCCCAAGGACCCGCTGGGTGCAAGTCCCGGCGAAGCGGTGTTTGTCATGGCCGATGATTATGGCCGCGACCGGGTCGATGGCATTCTGGTCGCGGCCAATCGCGAGCGGGTGGTGATTGAACGCACTGATCCAGCGGTCGAGACCGTGCATGTTCACTTCCCACGCACCGGCTATTTGGTTTTCAAGGCCTAGAGCTTAAAGGCCCCGGCACCAATCTGGGCAAACACATCTGGCGTAAGGGGCACATAGCCCGCGCCCAGCTGTTTGAAAAACAGCGGCTGATCGATCACGGCCGGGTCAAAGCCCTGCTGCACCAGGTCAAGCTTGCGATATTTGAAGGTCCCGGTGATCTCCATCTGCGGCTGCAAGCGGATAAAGAGCGGTTGGGCAAAGCTTGGCAGACGCGATTCCAGATAGCCGGTCAGGCCATCTAGATCAAAATCATCGCCGGCGACCAAGGATGCCATGCCCGCACGGCCGTCTGAACCGGGCACGGGAACGCCATAGACAATCGCCTCGTGCACGCCGCTAAAGCCGGCAATCTGTTGGGCAACTTCTGTGGTCGAAACATTCTCGCCCTTCCAGCGAAAGGTCTCGCCAATCCGGTCGACAAAATAGAAATAGCCCTCCTGATCAACCCGCATCAGGTCGCCAGTACGAAACCAGCGATCGCCAGACACCTTCACATCAGTGAGGATTTTTTGCGCGCTGGCGGCCTTGTCGGCATAGCCGGAAAACTCGGTGCGAGCATCCTTGCTAATCTCG
>CANGEH010000082.1 GCA_947452665.1 Caulobacteraceae bacterium | reverse complement strand
GCGCATGGCCTCGATATCAATGCGCGCACGGCTGATGATCTCGATATTGCCGCCCAGCATGGCCAGCTTACGACCAAAGGCTTCGCGCGACACGCCGCGCTTGACCATCAGGTCCAGAGCCCGTTCGGCCTGACCGATCGAGCGCATGCAGTGATGGATACGGCCAGGGCCAAGCCGCAGTTGCGAAATCTCAAAGCCGCGGCCTTCGCCGAGCAGCATGTTTTCCTTAGGGACCCGCACATTGTCGAACACGATATGCATGTGGCCATGCGGGGCATCGTCTTCACCAAACACATGCATAGGGCCCATAATCTTGACGCCTGGGGTGTCGATGGGCACTAGGATCTGGGACTGCTGCTTGTGGGCAGGCGCGTCGGGGCTGGTCTTGACCATGGTGATCATGATCTTGCAGCGCGGATCGCCAGCGCCAGAAATATAGAATTTCTCGCCATTCATGACCCATTCGTCGCCCTCGAGCACAGCACGCATGCCGACATTCTTGGCGTCTGACGAGGCGCGGTCAGGCTCAGTCATGGCAAAGGCCGAACGAATTTCACCGGTCAGCAAGGGCTTAAGCCACTTTTCCTTTTGCGCAGGCGTTCCGACCCGCTCCAGCACTTCCATATTGCCGGTATCGGGCGCCGAGCAGTTCATGGTCTCGGACGCGAGCGAATTCTTGCCAAGCTCAACAGCGATATAGGCATAGTCGAGATTCTTTAGGCCCTCGCCGGTCTCGGCGTCAGGCAGGAAGAAGTTCCACAGACCTTCCTTCTTGGCCTGGTCCTTAGCGGCTTCCAGCACTTCGAGTTGACCGGGCGCATAGCTCCAACGATCGGCGCGGCCTTCGCCCAGGCGATGAAACTCAACCGACATCGGCTCAACCGTGTCGCGGATGAAGCGCTTGACGTGCTCCAGCAGAGGCACAGCGGCCTCCGAAATTCTCAAATCGTTCAGGTCGTCATTGGGGTTGAACCCAAATGCGGTGCCTGTGCCCCCATCAGATTTTGCCACTGTGTTTCCTCTTCCATTTTCTTATGCGCAGACTTTGCATGAATGGAATGAGTTACGCTAGCCGCCACCGTGTCAACAAGACCAAATCCACACGCAATAACCTCCCGACGAGGAATTTCGGCGGGAGGCTGTGGCGTGTTGGTCAATCTAACCCCGGCAGGTCCGGGGGGCAGGCCACCAGACTAGGGCTTGGCGACGTGCCAGCGACCCTTATCGGCACTGTCGCCGGCCATATCGCCGGGGGCAGAATCCTTGCTGAATCGATAAAGGGGCTGGCCCTTATAAGCCCATTGGGGCTTGCCATCATCGCGCAGGATGATCGACCAGTTGCCCGTCGCAACGGCCCCGACCGCCGGGGTCATGGGCAGCCAAACGCTTGCGCACGTGTCATTGCAATTAGAATAGCCCGTCATGTCGCGGGCATAAGTGTAGAGCGTCATACCCTCGGCATCCGCCAGAACCTGGCCCATGGCAGTCTGGCCGATCTTGGCTGGACCCGTCTCCTGACCGTGGGCCGCCGAATAGCCAAATGCGGCAAGCAGGACCACGGTCGCAATTGTCATACCATTAAGGGCGCGCATTCAGGCCTCCGTGATGTTTTGGTGAGCAGATCTTGGGAGATAAGGTTTGGGCTAATTTACTGGACAATCGCCCAGACCCCGTCTGGCTGGCGACAGGCTCGGCCGCTGGCGGCCTGAGGCGCGCCGTCTATATAGACCTGCTGGGTATAGGTGGCGCAGCGAAAGCCGCCCTGGTCATTATAGTAGTCACCAACCCGGAAATCACCATAATGGCCATTATCCGGATTTTCCCACTGCCAATTGCTGTTGGGGCGGCCGGAATTGAAGCCATTGGAATAGGTCTTATAGGCATAACTGCGGTCTTGGCAGTCGAGGTGCTTGACCAGATTGGCACCCAAGGCGCCGCCGACAATCACACCCGCCACAGTCGCGCCGGTCTTGCCACCGCCCCGGCCAATCGCATTGCCAAGCAGTCCGCCGATCAGGGCGCCGGCAATAACGCCTGCGGGGTCAGGCGCATTGCGACATTCCTGATAATACCGGTCATCATTATAGCTATAGGTCTGGCCATAGCGCTGGCGCCACTGCTGGTTAGGATCACCCGGCCCATAATAGCTGGCCTGGGTTGCCCGATCATTATAGGGCCGCCTTTGGGTTCCTGCCTGATAGCCACTGCGGTAGCCCGTCTTGTATGCGGCATCATAGGGATTGGTCTGGTTGGACTGGTCATAGGACCCGCGCCCCTGGGTCTGGGCGGCAGCGAGTTGGGGCATCAAGCCACTGGCCATGAGGCTGATAGAGGCAATAATTGGCAAACACTGTTTCATAGCCAAGCTTTCCTGAGCACGCCGCATCGCAATTGCGTTCAAAACGCGGTCGGCCAAGACACTGTATGGGCTGAGATTTTTGACGCGCTGATTTGAATTAATCAGGGTCCAGATTTGGCAAGGCTCGTCGGCCTTGATCCAAAAGGCGCAAAACCACGGCCCATAGACCAACCGCTGCGCCGGTACCAAGCGCCGCAGCAAAGCCAAGAACCCCTGGCAGTTCAAACCGAAAAAGCCTTGCCAAGGGCCAGGCCCCTATACTCAAGGCCAGGGCCGAGATTGCGGCTAGGCCTATGAGCCAGAACATCCGCCTATGGGGGCCAAACAGGTCAAGGCCTCGATTAGCTGAGTCGACCAAGGCCAGCACCAGATTGCTCAAGATGAGGGCGCTAAAGGCTATGGCCCTCGCCTTGGCGGCGCTTCCTTGGCTCAGCGCCCACATATAGAGGCCAAACACGGCTGCCAAAATCCCAAGACCTTGCAAGGCGGCGAACACGATTTGTCTTGTGCCAAACAGGGGCTCGCCAATCGACCGGGGCGGCTTTTGCATGGCCAGGGGCTCACCGGGCTCAGCCTCGAACACCACCGCGCATAAGGGATCAATCACCAACTCGAGCAAGACAATATGCATCGGATAAAAGAGCGGCGGCAGACCCAGCAAGACCGGCACTAGGGCCAGGCCCGCTATGGGCACATGGATCGCGACCACATAGGTCAGGGCCTTGCGCAGATTGGCAAAAATGCGTCGCCCCAGCGCAATTCCAGCGACAATTGAGCCAAATCCGTCATCCAAGAGTACAATATCTGCAGCCTCGCGCGCCACATCTGTGCCCCTCAGTCCCATGGCAATGCCAATATGGGCCGCCTGCAGGGCGGGAGCGTCATTGACGCCGTCGCCGGTCATGGCAATCACCTCGCCGCGCGCCTTGAAGGCCTCGACAAGGGCCAGTTTTTGCTGCGGCTGCACCCGGGCAAAGACCCGCACATCACCGATCTGATCAGGCAAGGATGCGGGCTCAAACCCAGCCAAGGCCTCGCCGGTTAAGACCCCGGCCTGAGTATCGATCCCGGCCTGGCGCGCTATCGCCAAGGCGGTTTGTGGATAATCGCCCGTGATCATCACCACCTTAATGCCCGCAAGCCTTGCTGTGGTTATGGCTTTTGGGACCTCTGGCCGGACCGGATCAAGAAAGCCTAGAAACCCGCAAAATGAAAAGGCCATGGTGCCAGGATCATCTGGCAAATGTGTTTGCGGTACCGACCGGGCTACGGCCAGAACGCGCAAACCCTCGCCAGCCCAGGCCTGCAAGATCGGCTCCAGTCCTGCGATCTGGTCGGCATCTAGGCGGCAAAGACCAAATATGGCCTCAGGCGCGCCCTTGGCCGCGGCCCAAGCGCTTTGATCGGCTGCGTCCCAAGCCTGAACCACGGCAAGCCGGTCCTTTTGCATTGGCCAGACCTGAGCCGGATCAGGCCGAGCATGGCCTTCCGGTGCGAGCGCCCATAAGGCGCGGTCCATAGGATCAGATGGGCGCGCGGCGCAGGCGGCGAGGGCCGCGGTTATCAACGCACTCAGGTCGGGCGGCCAGTCCGCAGGCCCAGGCACAAGGGTCTGGCCCTTGGCCCAAAGCCTGGTCACGGTCATGCGGTTTTCGGTCAAGGTACCGGTCTTGTCGACACAAAGGACGCTTGCACCGCCAAGCGCTTCGATGACGGCTGAGCGCCTAACCAAGACCTTTTGCTGCGCAAGGCGCCAGGCCCCAAGTGCCATGAAAATGGCCAGCACCATCGGAAACTCTTCCGGGATCAGGGATATGGCAATCGTGATCCCAGCCAAGCCGCCCTCGACCCAATTGCCACGCAAGGCGCCATAGGCCACCACAACCAAAAGACAAAAGACAAGAGCCAAGCCGCTGATCCAGCCAACCAAACGGCTTGAGGCCTGTTGCAGGGGCGTTGGGGACCGATCAATACTGGCCAGACTAACGCCAATCTGACCTATGGCGGTATTTGCGCCGGTACGCTCAACCCAGACCACGCCCTGGCCGCTAACCACCAAGGTCCCAGCCGAAAGCCGCGCGGTCGCTAACGTTTCTAAGGGTTCAGGATCAAGGCGGCTGGTCCCATCACCGCCTTGCAACTGCGGCATGCGGGTGACCGGCGCGGATTCCCCAGTTAGGGCCGACTCATCAATGCTCAGCACCTCACCCCCGACCAGTCGCCCGTCGGCCTGTAGCCTTTGGCCCTCGCCCACCAGCAACAGATCACCGGGGACCAGATCGCTTGCGAGTATCTTGACCTCCACGCCGCCGCGAATGACCCGCGCACTGGGCTGGGCTAGACTGCGCAAGGCGGCTAGGGCCTTTTCGCTGCGGACTTCCTGAAACAACACCAGGGCGATTGTGGCGACGGCTGCAAGGCTTAGAAACCCGCCCTCGGCCAGGTCTCCGACCACCAGATAAAGCGCCGACGCCCCCAAAAGCAGCATGAACATAGGCTCGCGGACGGTCTCGGCGAGCAATTGCCAGGCCGTTCGCGGCCTGGCAGGATCTAGAATATTGGGCCCAAATTGTACTAGTCGCAGTGCGGCTTGCGCCGGATCCAGCCCATGCATTGAATTCGCCATTCGGGATCAGGGCCTTGTGCTTGAGGGCGTAACGCCAAGGCATGGCACAGATTAGCCTCAACGCCCTTGATCAACTCGGCCGTCGATGGGGCATCTTACAAGTGGGAAGCATTTGGCAGTGCAGGCCGCGACCCCATAGTGATTCTGCTCTCATGCTTTCAGTGTTCGGTGCCTAGCCTCAGCACAAACGCAATTTTAACCTGCAAATTTACATTTCTTAGTTATAAACCCGCAAAAATGAGCACCTTGGCTCTTGCCAAATGGGCTTGAAATGACAAGAAACGCAGTCAGTTTTAATCGGAAAGAGTGGATTCAATGATCGCTTTGAAATCAAGTGGGATTGTCGCCGGAGCCTTGGCTCTTGCCATGGGTTTGAGCGGATGCGCCACCCACAAGTATGTAGATCTGAAGGTCGCTGAATCCGAAGCCCGGACCAATGCGAGCCTGTCTGATCAGGCTGCCAAGATCGCAGCCCATGAGGTTCGCCTCAACCAGATCGACCAAACTGCACGCGATGCTCTGGCCCGCGCCATTGCCGCTGGCAAGCTGGCCGAAGGTAAGTTCGTCTATTCGGTGGTCCTGTCCGATGACGCCACCAAGTTCAAGTCCGGCAAGACGGTCCTGTCCACCGAAGCTCAAGCGCGCCTGACCGAAGTGGCCGCACGCCTGAAGTCGGATAACCTGAATGTCTATCTGGAAATCCAGGGCCATACCGATGCAACTGGCTCCGATGCCCGCAATACTGCGGTCGGTCAAGCGCGCGCCGATGCGGTTCGTAACTTCCTCGGCAAGCAGGGCGTTGCCCTGAACCGTATGGCCACGACCTCGTATGGCGAAAGCGCACCTGTCGCTTCGAACAGCACCAAGGACGGCCGCGCTGCCAATCGCCGCGTCGTGATCGTGGTTCTGAAATAAGCTTCAAACCTCGCGCCATTCGCTGGCCGAGTTTGAAAAAAGTTAAACCCAGCGCCCGAACCGGCGCTGGGTTTTTCTTTGCGCCTAATAGTGCGCGACCTTGTCCTCGACCGCATGACCACGAGCCGGGATCAGCATATTGCGGTCAAAGGTGCAGACAATGGTGCCATCCTGATTTTTGCCAAGCGTGCGTATGGTGACAATGCCCTGGCCCGGCCGCGAGGCGGACTCGCGCTTGGCCAGCACCTCGCTCTCGGCATAGAGGGTGTCGCCAGCAAATACGGGCGCGGTAAACTTGACCGCATCCATGCCCAGATTGGCAATCGCCTTTTGGCTACAATCGGTGACGCTCATCCCGATCAATAGCGCCAATGTATAGGGACTGACCACCAGATTGCGACCAAACTCTGAACCCTTGGCATATTCGGCGTCAAAATGGATCGGGTGGGTATTGAGGGTCAGCATGGTGAAAAGGTGATTGTCGTATTCGGTCACGGTCTTGCCGGGCCGATGCTCATAGACATCGCCGATCTGAAAATCCTCAAAATAGCGGCCAAAGGTTTCGCGATAGCGTTGCGGGCCGACCTGTTTCCAGTTTTGTACCATTAGAGCGTCTTTCCCTTTTGGGCGCGCGCGGCGCTGTCCAAGATCCGCTGGGCCGAACGCACCACCGGCAATTCAATCATCTTACCATCGAGCAGGGCCGCATTGCCCTTGGCGGCGGCAAAGGCATCCATCACCCTTTGGGCCTGCAAGACCTCGCTGGGCGAAGGGCAAAACACGGCATTGACCGGCGCGACCTGGGCCGGATGGATACAGGCGCGGCCCTGAAAGCCCATGGCCTTGACCCGCCTGGTCTCGCTTCGCAATCCGGCCTCATCGGCGACATCCAGATAGGGCACGTCCAAAAGCCCGATCCCCGCACGGGCACAGGCCACGGCCAAGTTAGAGCGGGCCAAGAACAGGGCGTCCCAGCCCATGTCCGAGCCAAGATCGGCGGCATAATCAACCCCGCCAAACAAGACGCCGCCAAGACCGGGTGCCGCGCAAATCTCCCAAGCGGCCTTGAGCCCCTCGGCGGACTCGATAATCGGCCAAAGCGGCGGGCAGTCCACGCCCACCACACTGCGCAACAGGGCCAGTTCCTGCGCCGACTCCACCTTCGGCACCATCAGCATGTCAAGGCGAGCACCCAGCGACAAAGCCTCAGTCACAGCCAAAACATCGGCCAGACCATCAGCCGTCCGCAAACTATTGATCCGAACGCCGCAAGGTCCCGTCGTCAGGGTTTTTAGATAGGCAAGCACCACCGCCCGCGCCTCAGCCTTGGCCTCGGGCACCACCGCATCTTCGAGGTCGATACAGACAATATCCGCGCCCGCGCCTTGCGCCTTGGCAAAGCGCTCAGGTCGGCTGCCTGGAACAAACAGGAGCGAGCAATAGGTCATGAGGCCCTCCGGCGGATTATTCAGCCCCCTGCAGAAACCACAATCTTAGCCTTGGCAAGCCCATTTGACCCCAGACTAGGGCCCAGCGTGACGATCCGTAGCGCAGCATGCGCAAGAATTTGGTTGATCTGAACGCGCCGCCTGACCACACAGTCCAGACCATGACCCAGACCTCCGGCCCCATCCGCGTCACCGCCCTTTATCGCTTTGCCCGTTTTGGCGATTGCGCCGCCTTGGCAGGACCGCTTGAAGCCGTCTGTCGCCAAGCCCAGATCAAGGGCTCGCTGCTGCTGGCGCCCGAAGGGATTAATGGCACCATTGCTGGGACGCATGAGGCGATTGAGCAGGTCCTTGCCCATATCCGCACCCTGCCCGGCTGCGCTGGCCTGTCGGTCAAGGATGCAGCGGCTGAGGCCATGCCGTTTTATCGCATGAAGGTGAAGATCAAGCGCGAGATCGTCACTATGGGCCAGCCCAATATCGACCCCCTAACCGATGTCGGCACCTATGTGGCACCCAAGGACTGGAACGCCCTGATTGCCGATCCCGGCACCATCGTGATTGATACCCGCAATGATTATGAGGTTGGGATCGGCACCTTTGCGGGCGCAATCAATCCAAACACCCAAAGCTTTCGTGATTTTCCCGACTGGTTTCGCAGCCAGCGCCAAGACCTCTTGGCCAATCAACCAAGGCCCAAGATCGCCATGTTCTGTACCGGCGGCATTCGCTGTGAAAAGGCCACCGCCTTTTTGAAGGCCGAAGGGCTGGACGAGGTTTATCACCTTGATGGTGGCATATTGAAATATCTGGAAACCGTGCCCGAGACTGAAAGCCTTTGGCAGGGCGAATGTTTTGTCTTTGACCAGAGGGTGGCTGTGACCCATGGCCTAGCCCAAGGCACGCACGGCCTGTGCTTTGCGTGCCGCATGCCGCTTAGCCCGCAGGATCAGGCATCGCCCCAGTTTTTAGCCGGTGAGCACTGCCCCCATTGCTATGGCAATCGCGACGAGGCCAGCCGCGCCCGCTATGCCGAACGCCACAGGCAAGAAACCCTCGCCGCAGAGCGCGGCGTTGCACATCTGGGATCGCTATTGAATAAAAACACGCCGGAGAGCTAG
>CANGEH010000081.1 GCA_947452665.1 Caulobacteraceae bacterium | reverse complement strand
GATCACCCCATGGAGGCGCACAAGATCGATAGCCGCGCCATCCAGGAACGGGGCAAGGCCGCCGATGCCAAGGAGGGCGTCACCTCCTTCCTTGAAAAGCGTACGCCCGCCTATCCCAACAAGGTCTCGACCGATATGCCGGCCTTCTTCCCCTGGTGGAGCGAGCGCGTATTTTCCTAGCCTGACCAAGGCTTTTTAAATCCTATACGGCGCTTCATTTCGCCGCCGCCTTCGATATCACGCCCTCTGGGCCTGGTATTGGGGGTGGCGGCGAAACCTTTTGGGCGGCCTGAAATTTGGCGTCTGCTGGGTTGACGGAGGGAAACTATTGTCCCTAATGAAGCCAATAGTTTGTAACGTTACTGGCCGGTAACAAATATGTTTGTTACGTAAAATGCGCCGCACTCAAGTAATTTGTACGGATATGAACAATTCAAGTTGTTCAAATCGTCGATCAGTTCTTGCCGCATATTAACAATTATCATTTTTTCTTATAATTAATTTTATTTATTTTACAATTTTCGCGGTTTTGAAAATTTATCTTATTGCTCTGTCAATTTTTAGTATGTATCAGGAATTACAGACGTGAATTGCGAATTATTCCTTGTATTGACTTAAACGACGTGGGGAAGACATGACTATAGATGATCGGGCCGACATTTTTGAAATGACCGCCGATATTGTATCGGCATATGTGGGCAACAATGCTATTGCGGCGGCGGACCTGCCAGCACTGATTCAGAATGTTCACCGGGCCTTGTCTGGCGTCAACTTGCCGCCTGAACCGGTCGAGGTTGCGTCTAAAGAGCCTGCAGTGCCGCTCAAGCGATCCATTACACCTGACTATCTGGTTTGCTTGGAGGATGGCCGCAAATTCAAGTCGCTTAAGCGCCACCTGCGGACCAAGTACAATATGAGCCCAGAGGATTACCGGGCCAAATGGGGCTTGTCTAAGGACTATCCCATGGTCGCACCAAACTATGCCAAGGCCCGCTCCGACCTGGCCAAGCAGATGGGTCTAGGCCAAGGTGGCCGCCAAGCGCCGCGCCGGGGCCGCTAATATCCAAGCCCATTGGGATGATTGAGACAAAAGGCCCGCGACCTGGCTAGGTGGCGGGCCTTTTTGTTATCCCCTTGAGGATTGTGGACTCATATTGACTCATTTGATTTTTTTTGACTCAGGCCCCAGATTTAACTTGCCAGCGATTCGCCTCTTAAGAGATAGTGAATCAGAGTGATTCCAACGACTTGGCGTGGAATCCGGAGTCGGTAATGCACTTGAAGGCGCCCGCTGCGGCGGCAAAGGCACATGAAGAGCTTTTGGCCTACTGGACCAGTCTCAAGGCTGGACGGGGCATGCCTAGCCGTGCGGATTTAAATCCTGAGCAAATCAAGCGTCATCTGCCCCTGATTAGCCTGATGGATGTCGCCGATGGGGATTATCGCCTAAGGCTGGCCGGGACGGGTCTGTTTAGTGTCTATGGTGGCGAGATCACCGGCCGAGCCCTCGATGAGGTTTATGCCCCTGATTTGTTGACCTATTGGCAGGCAGAACTGGCCAAGATTGTTCAGGCCGCCAAACCAGCCGTCGGCCTGCATGACCTGGCCTGGCGCGGTCAGCCGGATCTGTCCCTGCTATGGCTGCGTCTGCCCTTGTCCAGTAACGGCAAGGATGTGGACATGATCCTGGGCTATGATGCAGTTGTCAGCATGGCCGTTCAGGGCATGGTCGGGGCGGGTGAGGGTGAAACCTTATCCAGCGGCATACGCGCGGCCTAGGCCCCGTACCACCCAAAACAACCTAGGAGTTTAGGAAACTTATCCTCCCTCATGAGGGGTCTGCCTATGGTGCAGGCCTTGTTTGCTGTGTGAGGATCGCCATGCCCCGTTTTCGCCCCGCCGCCCGCAGTCTGGACCCAAGCCTTGATCGGCAAGGCAAGGCCAATCGTGACCGCCTAAGAGCCGCGTTTGTGACCAGTCTTGTCGCCATGACCACGGGCGTTTGCCCAGCCCAGATTCAGTCACGCACGCGCAATAAGGCCGAGGCTGCCCGCGCCCGGCAGATTGCCATGTATCTTAGCCATGTCAGTTTTGAATGGCCCTTGGCGCGGGTGGGCGCAGCTTTTGGCCGGGACCGCACCACGGCCAGCCATGCCTGTCACAAGGTTGAAGACCTGCGGGATGATGCCGATTTCGACGCTAATCTGAATGCCATGGAGGCCTGCCTGCGCAATGCCCCCTTAGAGGAGCCTGATCCATGGACCCGCTAGGCCAGGTCTCAGTGGCCCGCGGCCATGGCCGTCTGGGCATCGCGGCGAATACGCTCGACCATGGATTTCAGGCCATTGGCCCTTTGGCTTGATAGGGCCGTACTTAGTCCAAGCCGGGCAAAGGCTTCGTGCGCGTCCAGCGCCAAAATGGCCTTTGGCGTTTGGCCAGAATAGAGTTGCAGCACCAGGGCGACCAGGCCGCGCACAATATGCGCATCGGAATCGCCGCGCAGGATCAAGGTGCCATCGGGTGCGATCTGGGTGACAATCCAGACCTGACTAGAACAGCCCCGCACCTTGTTGGCATCGCATTGCTCGGCATCGCTCAAGGGCGGCAGGCTGCGGCCAAGATCGATAATGTGCCGATAGCGCTCTTCCCAATCGCCCAGCAGGTCAAATTCGGCTGCAAGGTCTTCCAAGATTTCGTGTGGCGAAGGAATTGGCGCGGCGGCCATTAGCAAGACTCCAATTTTCAAAGCCAGATAGAGCATTTGTGGCCAAGTGGAAATGCGTCCAGACCTTGCCTTGGCAAACCAAGCCGGTGCAGGATTGAAATTCCTGCGATTTTTGCGGCAAATCTACAAATGAATCGCCTTGGTCTCGCATCCTTAACCCTGAGGGTCTAGGCTGGGCCATCGCAAAGGAGACGGTCTCTGACCCAGTCGGTGCTTCACGCTCCAGGATCAAGGGCTGCGCGGCCGCAAGCCGGTGGCGCAGACCTCGGCGTTTGGCCTTGGGTGATGGTCATTATTCTAGCGCATGCGGCAATCTTGATGACCGGCGGCCTGATTGGCCCCTTAGCGATCTGGTGTCTTTTGCCGCTTATAGCCGCCATCCATATGCGCCGCGATCGCGCCTTGCCCGAAGCCGCTGGCTTGACGGTTCTGTCTATCGGGGGGCTGGGCCTTTTGCATGCGGCGGGCCTAATCGGCCGACTGCCAGAGCCCGGCTGGAATCTGCTTCTTTCGATCTTGGGTTTGCTTGGGCTGGCGTCCGTGTTCGTCGCCTGTATCTTGACCCGCCGCCCAGCCGCCTTGGCCGATATTGTACCCCTGGATGGGTTTGAAGCCCTATTGTCGCAATTGCCGAGCCGCTTATTGGTCTTGTCGGCGCGCGGGGCCGTGCGTCGCGCCTTTGGTAGCGGCCCCGACTGGCTCGATCCAGGTGCACAAAGCCTCGCCGCCATGGCCTGTCTTGAAGATCGGCCTATGATTTCGCAGGCCCTCGCACAGGCCGCGCGCCTTGGTGCGGCCCAGATTGCGTTTCGCAGCGCGGCCTTGGGCCATGGCTTTGCTGCGGCGGAAATTCGGGTGTTTGCGGGCGGTGGGTTCTTGGCCCTGATCCGGGATGCGACTGAGGCCCAAGGCCGCGAGCTTGGCTTGATCAAGGCGCGTGAGGCGGCCGATGCCGCCAGCGCTGCCCGCGCCCGGTTCCTGGCCAATATGAGCCATGAGCTTAGAACGCCCCTCAATGCCATTATGGGCTTTTCAGATATTATGCGTAGCCGGATGTTTGGACCCCTGACGGGAAAGTATTCCGATTATGCCGGGCTTATCCATGAGGCGGGGGCCCATTTGCTCGACCTGATTAATGACGTGCTCGACATGTCCAAGATCGAGGCGGAGCGTTATGAATTGTCGCTAGAGGTTGTCGATGCGCGTGAGCCGATCACGGCGGCCCTTCGGCTTTTGCGGCTGCAGGCCGATGAGGCGGGTATCCGGCTGAGGGGGGTCTTGCCGCCCGCGGCCTTGGAGGCCAATCTTGATCGGCGTGCGATCAAACAGATTGTGATCAATCTGGTCGCCAATGCCTTGAAATTCACGCCCAAGGGCGGTGAGGTGACGGTCACGCTACAGGCTTATAGTAATAGTCTTGAATTGATTGTGTCAGACACAGGGATTGGCATAGGGCCCGATGATCTGGCCCGTTTGGGGCGGCCCTATGTGCAGGCCAAGATCAATCCGATGCAGGCCGAGGGCACGGGGCTTGGCCTGTCTCTGGTTAGAGCCTTGGCGCAGCTGCATGGCGGGGACATGACCCTGGAAAGCCGTCTTGGCGAAGGCACGGCCGTGACCATCCGCTTGCCCGGCGCGCTGGACCCGCAGTTACCGCTTGAATTGCCACGAGCCGCAGAATAACCCCAAGGCGGGTCCGTTATTGGGTCGGGGGAGATAGTCTGTGATCTTGTCGACCGATATCTGGGTCAGTGCCCTGATCCGCCGCGCAGAACTAGGCGGTGCGTTTGCCGCGGTCGAGCGCAAGGGCGATCTGAGGGCGGGCGCGGTTCTGGTCAAGCTGGTCAATCGCCGGGCCGGACAGTTCAAACTGTTTGCCGAGGCCACAACTGGCGAGGGCCAGCGCATCTGGATGCAGCCGGTGAAGGCGCAGGCCGAGGCGGATCTGGACGCCTATCTGGCTCGGTCCATCCGCATTGATCCGGACCTTTGGGTGGTTGAGATAGATGACGATCAGGGCCGTCATTTCTTGGTCGAGCCGGTCGAGGCAGCCGACTAAACCTTGATCTCCATCTTTGATAAATGATAAATGAAACGCTATCCTAAGGTGGGTGCGCCATAGCGTCACCGACAGAATCTGAGGCGTCGGTCATGTTGTTCTTGCTCAATGATGTGGTCTTTCGCCGAGATCCTTCGCAACTGGCTAAGAGTGACGCGGTCGGCGGTACAAGGTTTCTGAGCCATAATGAGATTGAGTTCGTGGTTCAGGAAATGTTTTCCGAGGATCCGGGCCTAGCCAAGACCGCGCCGGACAAGGCCCTCAAGGCGATCGACCTGGTGATCGGGAAATACCCAGAGGTCAATGCCGCCTGGTTTCGCGCGCCTGCGGTCAATTGTGATCCGCGCCTTGTGCGCATCCGCTATGCCAATGTCAGTATTGAGGTTATTGCCAGCCTGTATAACCGCCAAGAACGCGGTGTCCTGACCACAGCCATTGTCGATTATTTCGTTTGGCGGCGTGTCCCCATGCGCAAATTGGTGACACGGGCCTAAGGGTCGGCTATCGCCCTTAGTATGAGCACATCCTCCCCCGCCGCTGAGGCCGCGCGTCGGCGCACTTTTGCCATTATTTCGCATCCAGATGCGGGCAAGACCACCTTGACCGAGAACCTGCTATTGGCCGGGGGCGCGATCAGGGCGGCAGGCGCGGTGCGCGCGCGCGGTGAGCAAAGGCGCACCCGGTCTGACTGGATGAAGATTGAGCGCGAGCGCGGTATTTCGGTTTCGGCCAGTGTCATGACCTTTGACCATGACGGCCTGATGTTCAATCTTTTGGACACGCCGGGCCACGAGGACTTTTCGGAAGATACGTATCGAACCCTAACCGCCGCCGATGCTGCCGTCATGGTGCTGGATGCCGCCAAGGGGATTGAGCCCCAGACCCTGAAACTGTTCGAGGTCTGCCGCCTGCGTGATATTCCTATTGTGACCTTCATCAATAAGATGGACCGCGAGGCGCAGGACCCGATTGAGCTTCTGGACGAGATCGCCTCAAAGCTGGCTTTGGATCCGGCGCCGCTGTTTTGGCCAGCGGGCTCTGGCAATCGGTTTCGTGGCATGATGGACCTGCGCACCCAGCAGTTTTTGCCCTTTACCAAGCGTCCGGCGGGCGAGTTGCAAGAACACCCAGATCCCGTGGGTCTGAAATCCAATGCGATCAGCCAGTATCTGGACCCCGACGAACAGGCCGAGGCCGAAGAGGGGGCCATGCTGGTCCAAGAGGCGGCCAAGCCGTTCGATCCCCAGGCCTTTTTAGAAGGTCATATGACGCCGGTGTTTTTTGGCTCTGCCCTGCGCCATTTTGGCATTGATCAATTACTGGCCGGTCTTGGCATGTTTGCCCCGCCGCCCAAGCCGCTTAAGGCCCTGCGCAGCGGCGTGGAAACCCATATTGTCCCGGGCGATCCAGAGGTTTCGGGCTTTGTGTTCAAGGTCCAGGCCAATATGGATCCCAATCACCGCGACCGGATCGCGTTTTTGCGCCTAAGCTCGGGCCGGTTCCAGCGCGGCATGAAGCTGAAGGTCCAGAACACGGGCCGTCAACTCAGCGTCAATGCCCCGATCATGTTCTTTGCCTCTGACCGAGAACTGGCCGAAGAGGCCTTTGCTGGCGATGTGATCGGTATTCCCAATCACGGCGTCTTGCGCGTTGGCGACAGCCTGTCAGAGACCGGTCAGGTGCGGTTTGCCGGCCTGCCCAATTTTGCGCCAGAAATTCTGCGCCGGGTGCGGGTCAAGGATCCGCTTAAGGCCAAACACTTGAAAAAAGCGCTCGAGGGCCTAGCCGAAGAGGGCGTGACCCAATTGTTTCGCCCAACCTTTGGTGCTGATTTTATTGTCGGCGCTGTGGGGCAATTGCAATTTGAGGTCATGCAAGACCGGCTTGGCGGCGAATATGCCCTAGAGGTCATGTTCGAAAACGCGCCCTATTCCGAAGCGCGCTGGATTGGCGGCGATAAGGCCGATCTGGAAGACTTTATGGGCAAGCACCGCACGGCCATGGCGGTCGATATTGATGACCAACCGGTGTTTTTGGCCAAGTCGGCTTGGGAAATGGGCTATGTGACCGAAAAATTCCCCAAGATCAGCTTTTACCGAACCCGTGAGCGGGGCTAGGCCAGCCCGCCTAACGCCCGCGAAACCGCTTCAAAATCGCGCGCTCGGAAGTTTCCAGCACGGCGTGCAGGCCCGCGCCCATGATGGCCAGGACAATCACGGCAGCAAAGGTCTTGGCGGTTTGCAGCCGGTTGCTGGATTCCAGAATGCGCCAGGCCAAGCCTTGCGAGCCGCCAGAGCCTGCAACAAATTCAGCGACCACGGACCCGATTACGGCTAGGCCGCCCGCCACCTTGTGGCCCTCAAGCATAAAGGGGATGGCTGATGGCAGGCGAAGCCGCGTCAGCTTTTGCCAACGGCTTGCGCCATAAAGGTCAAACAATCGCTCTAGGTCAGGATCCGTAGACTTAAGCCCGGTCAAGGCCCCGGAAAAGATCGGGAAAAAGGCGACAATCACCGCCAAGGCAATAATGGCCCGGTCAGCATGGGCAAGGCCCGCCCAGATCACAACCTGAGGCGCAATGGCGACTACGGGGGTGACCTGCAAGGCAACGGCTAGCGGCCGCACCGCCTGTTCCAACAATCGATTAGTGGCAATGATCAGGGCGAGACATGAGGCCATAAGGCTGGCGCAGGCCAAGGCCAGCAGGGCGGTGGCGAGGGTGTTCCAGGCCGAGCCGAGCAAGAGCGGCCCGTTCTCGATCATGGCGGCGGCGACCGCTGAGGGGGAGGGTAGGAAATAGGCAGGCACGCCGGTCAATCGGCAAGCGGCTTCCCAGATCGCCAAGAGGACGGCGATTAGGGCGAGCGGTGCAAGTGTGTTTAGGGCGCGGTTCATGCGGCTGCCCTCATGGAAGCCGCCAGGTCGCGCGATATGGCCTCAGCGGCAAAGCGAAAAGGCTCTGACGTGCGAAAGCCTGCTGGGCGGGGTAGGGGCGCCGCCATCACGGTCTCGCCAACCAGACGGCCGGGGCCTGGGCTCATGACAATAATGCGCTGGGCGACAAAGGCCGCTTCCTCGACATTGTGGGTAACAAACACCACGGCCGGGCGGGTCTGGTCCCAAAGCCGGTGGACATCATCGGCCAGGGTGCGCCGCGTAATCTCATCCAGCGCGGCAAACGGCTCATCGAGCAAGAGTAGGCGCGGGCGGGTGACGAGGGCGCGGGCCAGCGAGACCCGCATGGCCATGCCGCCCGAAAGCTGGGCGGGCTTGACGTGGCTAGATGCCGCCAAACCGACCTGTTCCAGAGCAATTTGGGCCTTGGCCCTCGCCTCGGCCCGGTCAATGCCTGACAGTTCTAGGGGAAGGGCCACATTACTGACCGCATCGGCCCAGGGCATCAGGGTCGGGGATTGAAATACGACCGAGGTCTCGCCCCGTCCAGCGGTTCGGGTCACCGTGCCGCGTGTGGGCTCTTCGAGCCCCGCGAGCAGGCGCAAGGCTGTGCTCTTGCCGCAACCGGATGGGCCAACCAGGGCAACAATCTCGCCGGGCGCTAGGTCCAGATCAAACGGCCCTAGCGCCTGACGGCCCGCGCCATAGACCACTTCGGCGGCCGCAAGACGGGCGACCAATGTCATGGGGCCTTGGGGCTCACAAATTGCAGGTCATAGGCCTTGCGCACATCCAGATCCTTGGCAAACACGCCCTGGCT
>CANGEH010000080.1 GCA_947452665.1 Caulobacteraceae bacterium | reverse complement strand
GTCGGTCAATCTGGACGGCACGTTTTTAGGCATGCGCGCGGTTGCCCCCATCATGGCCGAGGGCGGCGGCGGCTCGATCATCAATCTGTCCTCCATCCTCGGCAAGGTCGGCATGGCTGGCGCGAGCGCTTATTGCGCCTCCAAGGGCGGGGTCCTGATGCTGACCAAGGCCACCGCCCTAGAACTGGCCCCGCTGGGTATCCGGGTCAATTCGGTGCATCCCGGCTTTATCGAGACCCCCATGGTCACCAATGCCCTGCACGAGGCTGAAAACGGCAATGAGATGCGCGACCTGATCATTTCACGCCACGCCCTTGGCCGCATGGGCCTGGCCCGCGAAATCGCCGACGGGATCGTGTTCCTCGCCTCCGACGAATCCAGCTTCATGACCGGGGCCGAACTGGTCATCGACGGCGGCTATACGGCGGCGTGAGGGGGGATGGTTTGGGCAATTATATACATGACAAAGCAACATGATTCCCGCCTCCCCGAAGCCGCCTGAGATTGAAGTTACACTTGAGATGATTCAGGCGGGGGTTATGGCTCTGGAAACTGGATCGGAATGGGCAACAGAACTTTTGGTTCGGGAAATCTTTCGAACGATGGCGGAGTTTTATCGGTCCCCGTGTAGTACACGATTAGCTCTAAAAGACAGTTGCCAAGAGCGGAAGCCCACATAAAATTGTGGGTCACGTCTGAATTGTCTGCGTGGCAATAAATGTGAACGCTCTTAGGGTTATTTGATGCTCTAATCCACCTCGGCTTCTCTTCGTCCTCATATTTATGTATGCTGTGCGCGTGTAAAAGAGAATTTCTGTTGGACTTCAGCTTGCCGAACACGGAGGCTACAAACTCTATCTTGTTTATAACGTCTTTGTTTTTTTCCTTTTTTCGTGCCAGCGCTAAGAGTGTGTCGGCTCTTGATTGGTTTCCAAGGCCAGCGGTGTACATAGCCCCGGTCTGCATATCTCCCACGTATTGCCACAGCAGGACGTTGAAACTATGCTCCGCCCAATTCCACTGGATCGCGAAATGACTAAGCGCCAGCATCGTTGGTTGAAACGCTTCGGTTTCGTGGAAGTCGGAGAAGTCCGTGTTTGACACTGGTGAAACACCTAAAGAGGACGATGTGCTTCGGCGTATGCTGAGCACGCCGCCTAAGCCTCACGAGTTTGGAGTTAACCCCCCGGTAAAGGAATCGGGGGAGAAAAAGGAAACGGGCGACGGTCCCGGAAAGAAACGTCGCCCGCCAGAAGCCCTTTAGGACTTCTTTTTCGATGGGTTCTTCACGGTCAAGACAACCGTCGTTGACGGATGCTTGGCCGCGTAGGCCGCACTTACGAATTGACCAGTCTTAGCACTGATCGGCTGCTTGTGAGTCGTTGGTTTGCTGGGCATGACATCACCCCCTTTCCCGGGCAGTAGCCCGCCGTTTCAGGCCTTACCGGGAATGGGTTAGTGACTCAGGCCGCCCTAGCCTCACGAGCGCATAGTGCCTGATTCGGAGAACGGGAGTCTAGGGTTCTCGTTTTGTGCGCTTGCGTAGGCGGAGCAGTTTACGCGCCTTCTGCTTAGGCGTGCGCGGCTTGACCAATCCGCCGATAGGTCAGGCGCTTACCTTCGATGCCGCGCAGGGCCATTTCAGTGCGGATCGTATCGTTATCCTTACGGGTGTTGTAACGGAAATGGAACTCTGCGCAGTAGCGGCCAATGTGGGCCTCTGACAGGTGGTTATAGACACCGATGCTGCCACGCTTGAAGATTGAGAAGAAGTTGTCAACTGTGTTGCTGTGGTAGAAATGGCCTTTGCGGGTGTACTCGCCCGCGCTGTGGTTGACGGTGCCATGATTGGCGAACTCTTGGCCGATCTTGGTATGTACGGCGGGTTCGTCCGTCATCAACATGGACTTGCGGGAGACGTGTTGCACGATGATGGGGCGCACGAATGACATTTTTTGGGGATGGTAGGCCTGGAGGGACTCGAACCCCCAACCAGACCGTTATGAGCGGTCGGCTCTAACCATTGAGCTACAGGCCCCCTATAAGGGATGGCCGAGCGATTAGCATGGCTCGTGCGCCGCTTAAAGGCCCTGTTCATATTGGAGGGCGCACAGAATGGTTATCTGTTCACGGAGAGACTTTATGACCCGCCTGATCTGGACCCCCTTGGCCCTAGCCTTCTTGGTTATTCCCTTGGCCTCCGCCCTGCCCGCACGCGCGCAGGACGTGGCAGCCTCCGAGGCGAGGCTTAGCCTCAGCGCCTTTGGCGAGGTTCGCGCCGTGCCCGACATGGCCCAGATCACCCTGGCCGTGGAAACCACGGGCCCAACCGCGGCCCAGGCCATGGCGAGCAATCGAGACCGCATGGCCAAGGTGTTTGCCGCCCTGGCCAAGCAGGGTCTAGATCCGCGCGACATCCAGACCACCGGGCTTAATCTCAATGCCCAATATGCTTATGAGCCCAACCTGCCGCCCAAACTGACGGGCTATCAGGCCACAAATACAGTCACCATCACGGTCAATGAGCTTGGCCGTCTGGGCGCGACCTTGGACGCGGTCGTGGGCGCTGGTGTTAATCAGGTCAGTGGCATAGGCTTTGGCTTGAAGAACCCTCAAGCCATCGAAGACGCCGCCCGCCGCGCCGCCGTCAAGGCCCTGACCGCCAAGGCCGCCCTCTATGCGCAAGCCACAGGGCTTGGCACGCCGCGCTTGATCAGCCTGTCCGAGGGCGGCGATGTCGCACAGCCGCCGCGGCCCATGTTTCTGGCCATGGCCAAGATGAGTGCAGATTCTGGCCCCACCCCGATCGCTGAGGGTGAGCTCAAGCTGCGCATTGATGTGTCTGGGGTCTATGCGCTTAGCCGCTAGGCCTGCGACACGCGGTTGCACAGGGCCGACATGGACAGCCAGATGATTTGACGCCCGGCCTAGGGTCGCTAGAGTGACCGGCGAAACCATCCGGTTCCTGTCAAAGGCTTTCACACACCATGCGTCTTGTTCCCCTAAGCCTAGCGCTCGCCACCAGCCTCGCCCTGATCGCACCAGCCTATGCCAAGCCAGCCTTGGTCGATGCCAAGCAGTCGGCCCAGGCGCTGGCTCTGTACAAGACCGCAATCGGTTATCGCACGGTTCAGGGCCAGGGCATGGTGCCGGTCTATGCCCAGTCGCTAAAACAGGTCCTGATCGCGGGCGGCTTTGCCGAACAGGATGTGGTGATCGAAAAGATCGGCGAGACCGCCACACTAGTTGCGCGCTATCGCGGCACGGGCAAGAAAAAGCCCATGCTGCTATCTGGCCATATGGATGTGGTCGAGGCCAAGGCGGCCGACTGGGTGCGCGACCCCTTCACCGCCGTGGTCGAGAACGGCTATGTCTATGGCCGCGGCGCCTCGGATATGAAGCTGGATGTGACCATGCTGGTCTCGACCCTAGTCAGGCTCAAGGCCGAGGGCTTTAAGCCCAGCCGCGATATCATCTTAGCCCTATCCGGCGACGAAGAAACCGACATGTTCACCTCCCAGGCCCTGGCCAAGCAATTGGCGGGCGCTGAGTTTGCGCTCAATGCCGATGCTGGCGGCGGCGTGCTGGATGAGGCCAATAAGCCGGTGGTCTATGCCCTGCAGGCGGGTGAAAAAACCTATGCCGATTTTGACATCACCATCACCAATCCCGGCGGCCATAGCTCGCGCCCGAACAAGACTAATGCGATTTATGACGTGGCCAAGATGATCGACAAGATCGGTGCCTATCAGTTCCCGCCCCAGGCCAATGAGCTGACCCGCGCCTATCTGAAGGCCTCAGGCCTCAAGACGCCGGGCGAACTGGGCCAGGCCATGCTGCGCTATGCTGCCGATCCAACAGACAAGGCCGCCAGTGACCGCCTGTCGGCCGAGCCGGAATATATCGGCCAGGTGCGCACAACCTGCGTGGCGACCATGCTGCGCGGCGGTCATGCCCTCAATGCCCTGCCCCAGGCCGCGACCGTCTCGGTCAATTGCCGGATCATGCCCGGCGTCGCGATCGAGACCATTCGCCAGACCCTAGAGACCGTGATCGATAATCCCGCCGCGACCATTACGGTTCTGGGTAAACCAGCCGCCAGTGACGCCTCGCCCCTGCGCGCCGATATCATGGCCGCTGTGCGCAAGGCCGTGGATCGCCGCGCGCCTGGCCTGCCGATCGAGCCCAACATGTCTGCCGGCGCAACCGACAGCCTCTATTTCCGCGCAGCAGGCATTCCCAGCTATGGCGTATCCGGCACCTTTATGCGGCCCTCGGATGACTTTGCCCACGGCCTGAATGAGCGCGCGCCGCTATCGGCCATTGATGGGGGGCTGGACCACTGGCACACCCTGATCATTGAACTTGCCAAATAGGGGGCGCGCCTGTGAACAAGCCCGTGACCAACCCGGCCCAGACCAAGGCCTCGGACGCCGACTGGAGCCTGCCGGCCTGGCTCTATAACGACCCCGAATTCTTTGCCGCAGAGACGGCCAAGGTCATGCGCCCCTCTTGGCAGGTGGTTTGCCATGTCAGCGATGTTGCGGGGGTAGGCGACTATCACACCCTAGATTTTCTAGGCGAAAGCGTGCTGGTCATACGCGGCGAGGATGGCGTCATCCGGGCCATGGCCAATGTCTGTCGCCACCGCGGCTCCCGCCTGGTTGATGGATCGTCGGGCTGCGCGCGCAAGCTGGTCTGCCCCTATCATGCCTGGTCTTATGAGCTGGATGGCCGCCTGACCGGCGTACCCATGCGCGGCACCTATCCGTCCCTGGTGATGGAAAACCTCAGCCTGCCGAGCCTAGACTGCGAGATCTATCACGGCTTTATCTTTGTACGGCTGGAAGGCGGCGGACCCAGCCTTGCCGAAATGATGGAACCCTATACGCCTCAGATTGAGCCCTACCGGTTTGAAGACCTGCGCGCCATTGGCCGGGTCACGCTGCGGCCCCGCCCCGTCAATTGGAAGAATGTTTCGGACAATTATTCCGACGGCCTGCATATCAAGGTCGCCCATCCTGGCCTGACGCGCCTGTTTGGCCGCAGCTATGGCGTCGAGGCCAAGCCCATGGTCGATAAGATGTGGGGCGAGATGATGGATAAGCCCTCATCCAATCTTTCGGAACGCGCCTATCAAAAGCTCTTGCCCAGGGTGGACCATTTGCCTGAGGCCAATCAAAAGCTTTGGCTCTATTTCAAGCTCTGGCCAAATGTGGCGTTTGATATCTATCCTGATCAGGTCGATTTCATGCAGTTTTTGCCGATCTCGCCAACCGAGACCCTGATCCGCGAAATCTCTTACGCCATTCCCGATGACCGCCGCGAAATGCGCGCCGCCCGCTATTTGAACTGGCGCATCAATCGTCAGGTCAATGCTGAAGATACGGTCCTGATCGAGCGGGTTCAGCACGGCATGGCCTCGCCAAGCTTTAGCGTCGGGCCCTTGAGCGATACCGAGGTCTGCCTGCGCAGCTTCTGTGCCAAGATCCGCGACCTGATCCCTGAATCGCGCCAAGCCCAGCCCCCCGCACCGGGCTGGAGCCAGGCCTATACCCACAAACCTGCTCAAGTTTAAAAAGAGTTTTCATGTCCAAGTCTTACGATGCCGTCATTATTGGCGGCGGCCACAATGGCCTGACCTGCGCGTTTTATCTGGCCCGCAAGGGGATGAAGGTGCGGGTTCTGGAACGCCGCGACGTGGTCGGCGGGGCGGCGGTGACCGAGGAATTTCATCCCGGCTTTCGCAATTCGGTGGCCAGCTATACGGTTAGCCTGCTGAACCCCAAGGTTATTGCCGACATGAAATTGGCCGAGCGCGGCCTTCGCATTGTCGAGCGGCCAATCTCCAACTTCCTGCCCCAGGACGATGGCGGCTATCTGAAACTGGGCGGCGGGCTGGAACGGACCCAGGCCGAGTTTCGCAAGTTCTCCGACCATGATGCTGACATCCTGCCCGAATATTACGCAGCGCTAGAATCGGTCGCAGACGTGCTGCGCGATCTCGCCATGAAGACCCCGCCCAATGTTGCAGGCGGCTTGCCAGCCCTGATCGATGCCGCCTTGCAGGCGCGCAAAATGGCCGGCCTGACCCTGCCCCAGCAGCGCGATGTGCTGGACCTCTTTACCAAGAGCGCGCGGGTGTTTCTCGATAGCTGGTTTGAGAGCGAGGCGGTCAAGGCCGCCTTTGGCTTTGACGCTGTGGTTGGAAACTATGCTAGCCCCGATACGCCCGGCTCAGCCTATGTCCTTCTGCATCATGTGTTTGGCGAGGTGAATGGCAATAAGGGCGCTTGGGGCCATGCCATTGGCGGCATGGGCGCGATCACCACGGCCATGCGCCAGGCCTGTGAAGAGGTCGGGGTCGAGATCAGCCTTGAGGCCGCGGTCGAAAAGGTCCTGGTCGAAAAGGGCCGCGCCGTTGGCGCGCGTCTGACGTCCGGCGAAGAAGTTCGCGGCAAGGCCATTGTCTCCAATGTCGGCCCAAAAATGCTCTATAGCCAGCTGATCGATGCCAGCGACCTGACGCCTGAATTTAACCGCCGAGCCAGCGCCTATAAGGTCGGATCCGGCACCTTCCGGATGAATGTCGCCCTGTCGGAACTGCCCGACTTTACCTGTCTGCCCGGCAAGGCGGTGGGTGAGCATCACCAAAGCGGCATTATCCTGGCCCCAACCCTGGACTATATGGACCAGTCCTTTACCGATGCCCGTGCTTTTGGCTGGTCGAAAAAGCCAATTGTCGAGATCTTGATCCCCAGCACGGTCGATGACAGCCTAGCCCCGGCCGGCCAACACGTCGCCAGCCTGTTTTGCCAACAATTTGCCCCGGTCCTGCCCGATGGCCGCCATTGGGACAATGAGCGCGAGGCCGCGGCCGATCTGATTATTGAGACGGTCAATGACTATGCGCCCAATTTCAAGGCCTCGGTGCTCGGCCGCATGATCTTGTCGCCCATGGATCTGGAGCGCAAATTTGGGCTTATGGGCGGCGATATCATGCATGGGGCCATGTCGCTGGACCAGCTCTGGGCCGCACGGCCCTTCCTTGGCCATGGCCATTATCGCGGGCCGTTAAAGGGTCTTTATATGTGCGGCGCAGGCAGCCATCCCGGCGGCGGCGTTACCGGAGCGCCTGGCCATAACGCGGCTCAGGAGATCCTCAAGGATCACAGCCTGGTCGGCCAGATTATGGGCCGGGCTTAACGGCTCAGGTCCATGCGGCAAAATGCGCGGCCATGCTCAAAACGAATGACCGTGTTTTGCAAGCTCTGATACAGATGGTTCATGAGCGAATTTGATCTGGATGCGATAATCGCCGGGGCCGGGGCCGTGGGCCTCGCCACCGGCTATGCCCTGTCACGCCGCGGACTGTCGGTTGTGGTGATCGAAAGGGAAAAGGCCATTGGCCAAGGCGTCTCGGCGCGCAATTCCGAAGTCGTGCATGCGGGCCTTTATTATCCAACCGGCTCGCTCAAGGCCAGGCTCTGTGTCGAGGGCCGCCGCCTGCTCTATCCATTTCTGGACGCGCATAATGTTGCCTATGACCGCTGCGGCAAGCTGGTCGTGGCCACGCAAGACTCCGAGATTGAGCGGCTCGATGCCATCATGCTCCAGGCCCAGACCAATGATGTCGAGGGCATGCGGGTCCTGACCGCCGATCAGGTGCATGCGCTGGAGCCGGAACTGAAAGCGGTCATGGGTCTGGAATCGCCGCAAAGCGGTGTGTTTGACAGCCACGGCTATATGGTCGCCCTGCAGGGCGAGATCGAGGCGGCGGGCGGCGCTGTGGTGGTCGCAACGCCGTTTGAACGGGCCGAACCCTTGGCGGGCGGCGGATTTCGCGTCCTGACCGGCGGGGCAGAGCCTGGCGATCTGACCTGCCGCTATCTGGTGACCTGCGCAGGCCTTGGCGCCCAAGACGCTGCCGCACGAATTGACGGGTTTGATCCCGCCCAGATCCCCAAGCTGCATTATGGCAAGGGGGTGTATTTTGTCCTGTCTGGGCGCAAGGCCCCGTTCCAGCGTCTGGTCTATCCGCCGCCCATACCCGGCGCCTTGGGCGTGCATTATCGGCGCGATCTGGGTGGGCAGGCCGTGTTTGGGCCGGATCTGGCCTATGTCGAGACCGAGGATTATTCGGTCGATCCGGCGCGGGCTGAGGGCTTTTACGACTATATCCGCAAGTTTTGGCCCGGCCTGCCAGACGGTAGTCTAACGCCCGACTATGCCGGTATCCGCCCCAAGATCCATGGGCCTGACGAGGCCCAGCCTGATTTTCGCATTGATGTCGAGGCCGATCACGGCATTGCGGGCCTAGCGGCCATGTTCGGCATTGAAAGCCCGGGCCTGACCAGTTCGCTCGCCCTGGGCGAGGAAGTCGCCAAGCGCTTGGGGCTTTAGCGAAGCCCCCCTTCCACCGCCTTGGCGGGGGAAGGATTTAAAAACTGATAAATCTTCCCCCTCTGGGGGAAGTACCGGCGAAGCCGGGGAAGGGGGCTGGGCCAGTGCAGGGGGGGGGGGGGGGGGGGCGCGCGCGGCCCGCCCCCCCCCCCCCCGCCCGGGG